>JAFDCW010000352.1 GCA_019312705.1 Deltaproteobacteria bacterium | reverse complement strand
CCCTCCCCCGAAGCCGCCGAATAGGCTGGCTGAAGAAGCCCGGTCTCGGACTCAGCCAGCGCCTCTCAGGGCTCGGGCCACATTTGCAAGATGGCGCATTCCTCGAGGCCCACCTCGTCGGCGAAGCGCTGCACCTCCTGCCTCTTCTCGTAGGGAGGCAGGTCGAGGGTGAGCTCGTAGAACTCGTTCGCGCGCGGGTTCGTCAGCCGATCCAGGATCCACATTCTGACGGCGTTGACCTCGTCCTCGGGGCTGAGGCCTCGGGTCTCCTCGGCGTCGACCCAGCCGTTGCAGATGAGCTCCATCGCCTCGGCGAAGCTCTGCTCATCTTCGACGACCTCTTCGCCGCCGGTGGTCGCAGCCGAGTCCGAAGACGAGGAGGTTTCGGGGTCACCGCCGCCGCAGGCGGTGAGCAACAACGAGAACACGAGAGGAATCACGGGGGACAAGCGCATGGGCCGAAGGCTACCGCGCCAGTGACAGGAGCGCGAACTCTCGGACGCCGTCCCCGAGGCTCAGTCGCCCTCCGTAGCGCCCTCTTCTTCTGCGGCGGTCGAGGCTTCGGGACCGTCGTTCTCCAGGGCCCCCACCGGCCACCCTCCGCCAAGCGCCTTGTAGAGGGACACGACGGAGATCAGGTACTCCTGCCGCACTTGGGAGAGCGCGAGCTGCGCGGAGAAGAGGCTGGCCTGGATGGCGGCGACCTGCAGATAGGTCGTCAGACCCCCGAGGTATTGGTTCCAGACGATGTCGTAGGCGGCCTGGGCCGACGCCGTCTGGCGTTCGCGCGCCTCGAACTCGTGTGAGCTGCTCGGTTCGCGTGACTTCGATCTGCTCTTGGCGCCGGAGCCGTCCACCGTTGAAGAGTGGGCTCAAGAGGTTCGCACCCAAGGTCAGGAAACCCGTCGCCAGGCTCGGGTTGGTGAGAACGGCGGTGACACCGGCTGGCCCCGTCAGGCTGAACTGGGGGAACCGATTCGCCCGGGCGACGCCGATTCGTGCGTTCTGCGCATGCAGCCGTCGCTCGGCCTCGCGGATGTCCGGTCGCCGACGCACCACCTCCGACGGGAGCCCGACGGGGACCGCGGGCGGGACGACCTGGGAGAAGAGCGGGCGGCCCCGGGGAATCGCGTGTGGGGGTTGCCCGAGGAGAACGCTCAGCGAGTTTTCGGTCAGTCCGATGAACTGTCGGTACGACGCCAATGACGCCTCGACGACATGAAGCTGGATCTCGGATTGTCGGAAGTCGATCTCGGTGGTCAGGCCACCGCGGAAACGAGCCTCGACGGTGTTCAACCCGCGGGTGCGCATCGCGATGGTCTGCTCGGTAATCGCCAGCCGGTTGTCGAGGTCGATGAGGGTAAAATACTGGGCCGCGACCTCGGCGATGAGGGAGATCAGCACGTTGCGGTACGCCTCCTCCGACGCCAGCACCTCGTGAAAGGCGGCCTCGTTCGACCGGCGAACGCGACCCCAGAGGTCGATCTCGTAGCTCATGTCGACCGCGAAGGCCGCGTTCGCCACGGGAGCGAAGTCGCCATCCGTCGTGACAGTCGGCATGGCGGAGAGCTGCCCGCCCACGCTCAAGGTCGGATAGAGGTCGGCTCGGACGATGCCCGCCAGGAGGCGAGACTCGGTGATTCGCAGCAGGGCCACGCGAGCGTCCCGATTGTGTTCGATGGCGGTCCCGATGAGCCTCTGGAGGACGGGGTCATCGTAGAGGTCCCACCAGTTCAGGTTCACGATGGACTCGGTGGCCGTCGTCGGCGCCCGGAAAGACTCGAGGGCGGTCGTATCCGGGCGCACGTAGTCCGGCCCCACCGAACAACCCACACCGACCAGGGGCAGTGCCCACACCGCCAGGGCGAGCAACGACCTTCGCGCCGCCGTCATGCCACCCTCGTCCGGGTCGGCACCCGCTCCGGCCCAAGCGCGTTGAACATCAGCGCCGCATAAGCGATGACCAGCAGTATCTGGGTCAACCGCGTCGTCACCTCGGCGATCGCGTTCTCCGAGGTCACGACCAGCAAGATCGCCGAGAACGCATCCCCGAGGGGCCCGCGCATCCGGGCATTGGCCGCCATCGAGCGACCGAACATGAGCGCCACGAGGAAGAGCACGAGCATCGCGAATACCGGCGAGTCGACGACCATGCCGACCAAGACCAGGACCACCGAGACGAACCCCGCCAGTGTGTTGGCGGCGATCCAATTCTGCCCCTTGGTGGCCCCTTCGTCGGGGTTCGCGGTCAGCATGACGAGGCCGATGTAAATCAGCGCCATGATGTAGTCGAAGCTCCCGAAGAAGAAGTAACCCCAGGCGACCGGAGCCACGACGAGGGTCGTCTTGAGCGCCCGACGGTGACACCCAAGGGGGCTCTCCTTCAAGCCGTGGGCGCCGGGAGCAGGAGCCACCTCGTCGGCCTGGGCGGGAAGAAGCCCATGGACGAGGAAGGAGATGGCGACCGACGCACCGATGAGGATGGTCATCGAGCGCGCGAGCACGTGGGCCACCGATAGCGAGACCGTCCCCGCAAAAGGCACGGTGAGCACCGCGAGGAGCGAGAGGGTGACTATCACCGAGTGAACGCCGGCCGCGTTCGCGTAGTAGCAGAGGTAGATCAGCCAGGTGCTCACCAGGAGCAAGATGCCCGGAGAAACCAGCAGGATGTCCGTGGCGTATCGACCGAGGGAGAAGGCGAAGTACGTGATCAGGACGAGGATGACCGCCACCTTCATCGGCAGCGGCTTGGTCCCCGGGCGCAAGAGCACACCCACGAAGAGCGGAAGCATGGCCGGCACCGAGACATCGAGCAGCAAGACGACCGCCGCGGCCACGGTCACCCCGATGGCGAGGCGGATCGCCGCGCGAGACTCGCCCGGGGTCTCAGTTGAAATAGGCCACATAGCTCGCGACTCGGATCAGGAACCAGGCGATGCTGTTCAGGAACGGATGGTCCCCGGTGTAGACGGTGACGCTTCCCTTCGCGCCGGCGCGGAGAAGCTCGCGCGGGGTATCTGCGGGCAGGCGGATGATCACGGGATACTGCTGCGGAGCGCTGAACCAGCCGGTGGCGTTGCTCTCGTCGGGGAGCTCTCCGAGGGGCGCCTGGCCCTGCGAGACTCCGAGACCGATGCTCGCGACCCGGCCGTGGAAGATCCTGCCCGGCGCTCCATCGAGGACGATCTCGACGCGCTGCCCCGCCTCGAGGCGGCTGAGGTTGTTCTCACGCATCGGGGCACGCAGCCAGGCGTCCTTGTCGACGACGAGGGTCGCCATCGGCTGCCCGGTGCTCGCGAACTTCCCCTCGGTCAGGCGAAGGTCGGCGACGCGACCGTGCCTCGGAGCCCGGATGATGGTCATCTCGAGGTTGAAGCGCGCAGTCTCGAGGGTCGCCACCGCGGCTCGAATCGCCGGGTTGTCCGCGCCCTCGACGCCCATCTGCTCCCGTGCGCTCTCCACGTCGGCCTCGGCCCTGGCGACATGGGACCGGGCGCCGTTGCGCGCCGCGACCAGGGCGTCGTAGTCGAAGAGCGCGATGGCGCCCGGGTCGGTTGCCCGTATCGCATCGGCCCGGTCGAGGTTGCGCTCGGCGTTGTCGAGCTCGGTGTGCGTGACGGCGAGCGCGGAGAGGGCGGACGTGATGCCGGCGCTTGCCGCCCGGAGGTTCTGACCGGCGAGGTCGAGCTGAGCCTCCGCGGAATGCACGGCGAGTTCGAAGGGATGCGGATTGATGCGTGCGATGACGTCGCCCTCCTCGACGACGTCGTCGAGGGCGACCGGAACCTCGATGACGTACCCGCTCACCTGAGGCGTCACGGACACGTGGAAGAGCTGAACCCACGCGACGCCCGAATAGGGCGTGATGCGGTCGGCGAAAAGATGCCACGCGAAGATCACCGCGATCAGCACGAGGACGAGCCGGCTCACCTTCTGAGCCGGACTGCCCTTGCGCGACTCGTCCGCCGGGGCCGGAGCGGGAGAAGAAGAAACCGGAGAAGACGGAACTGGCGAGGGCGGGTCTTGCTCCTCGTCCGTCGATCCCGGCGCCTCTTCGGTCATTTGTCGTTCGCGTCCTCTGTGCTGGCTTCGGCCCGCGCAGCAGAGCGTTGAAGCACGGTGATCACGAGGGCCGTGCTCCAGCCAGCCATGATGATCCCGGTCAGGGCCTCGACGGACCCGAGAATTCGTAAAGGGCTCTCGAGGACGATGTCACCGTAGCCGAGGCTCGTATACGTGACGGACGAGAAGTAGAGCGACGGCTCGAGTTGCTCGAAGGCCCCGAGTTGCATGAAGAGCGCCGCCCAGGCGCCCATCTCGACGAAGGACGCACCCACCATCCAGAGGACCGTCCCGGCGGCGGCGCGCACACGCCGGCCCTGGCTCATCGGCGTGGCGCCTGCATGGGCCGGGATGAACGCCAACGCGCCGAGCATGAACACCGCATGGATGGCGGTCATGAGCAGAACCATGGCCACGCCGATGAGGAGTACCTTGAACACGCTCTCAGGCTCCCGGTCTCTCACCGCCCCGGGGTGAAGGAGGTCTACGCATCATGCAGGTTCTTCGGTGGCTGGGGATGCATCCGCCGCGCCTTGTTCGTCTTGGGCGTCTTGGTCGCCCTCCGGGGCTTCGTCGCCGTCGCCCTTCTCACCGTGGGCGACCCAGTCCATGAAGATCACGTACGCGAGGGCCAGGAGGACCGCCCCGACGAACAAGCCGATCATGCCGGCAGTGACCATGCCGCCGAGTGCCCCCAGCAAGATGACGGGCATGGGAGCGTCCACGCCGCGGCCGAGGAAGACGGGCTTGAGCACGTTGTCCGCCAACCCAGCGATCAGGAAGTAGACGGTGAAGAGCGCGTTGCTCAGGTTGGAATCGCCGGCCCACCACAGATAGGCGATCACGGGGATGGTGAGGACCGTCGCCGGCACCTGGGCGATACCCAATACCAAGACGGCGATCGCCAAGATGCCGGCGGCGGGCACATCGGCCCAGACGAAGCCGACCCCCAGCAAGAGCGACTGAATGAACGCGACGCCGATGACCCCCAGGGACACGGAGCGAATCGTGGCCGTCGTCAGCTTGTGCAGCTCCTCTCCTCGTTTGGCCCCGGAAAGGCGCCTGCTGATTTTCAGCATGACGTCGCTCCCCGGTTTGCCGAACGCCATCATGATGCCCGCGATGATCAGCGCAAAAAGGAACTGAAAGATGCCGCTTGCTGCCCCGGTGAGCAGACCGAGGGCGGTCCGAGAGAAACTTTCGAGCTGTGGCCTCACCGTCTCCAGCAGCGCAGGCAGATCGTTTGCGGCCAAAGTCCACGCTCGATGAATCTTCGGGCCGACGACGGGAAGGTCGGCCACCGATGCCGGCGGCGGGCTGATGGCAAACCCGTCGCTGTCGAGAGCCGCCCGGGTATCCTGGACGAAGTCCGCGACGGCACCGCCGATGACCACGGTGGGAGCGCCTATCAGGAGCATGCCTAGGAGCACGAGGAGAGTCGCTGCGCGCCCCTCTTTGCCCCCGAGCTTGTTGGCGAGCTTCTGATGCAGTGGATAGAGGGTGACCGCAAAGACCAGGGCCCAGAGCATCAGCCCCATGAACGGACTGAAGACCTTGACGCTCATGACCACGAGGACCGCGACCAGGGCGAGGCGAATGATGATGTCCGTCAAATCCTTGGACAGGGTTTTCCGGATGAGGGCGACGTCGATTTCCATGGCTCGAACCTTCTGGCCGCGGGAACCGCGGGGCACGCACGGGTATCACAGGAGCTTGCTCGACGCTCCTCGATCGCGCTTCCGTGCGAACGCCCACTCCGGACATAAGTACGACCCTCCCACGCAGCTCAGTGTGAGACCGAGCCGCGATTGTCCAATGCGCTGGCGAGGGGAATGCTCGCTGCGAATTTGGTGGTGGACTCGGAAGAGGAAGGCGACCAAGCAGTGCGAGATGAAAGCGCCGTGGGTGAGGAATGGGGTGCAGTGGCGCGGGCCTGGGGGCCGGCGCGTCGGTCGGACGATCCCGGTGCATCTTCTAGAATCCACCCTGCTTTGTGCAGCGCTGGGGGCCGTCCTCGTCGCTCCGCACCCAGCCGCTGCCCAGGAACACCCCGAAGGCCAGACCGAAGGCGTCGAGTTCGGCGAGGCGATGCCGAATGCACCGCGGGTGTCGGCGCCGGTCGGCGACGGGGGGCCGACCCTCGAAGCGAAGTTCGGCGGCTACGTCGAGACGAGCTTTGCCTGGTCCTTCGCCGAACCCGACAACGGCCTCATCGCCTACCGCGGCTTCGACAACCGCCACGCGACCTTCAGCCTCGAGAACGCCAACCTGGCAACGCACATCTCGTTCGACCGCGTCTACCTGAAGCTCTCGCTCCAGTGGGGACGCACCCC
>JAFDCW010000351.1 GCA_019312705.1 Deltaproteobacteria bacterium | reverse complement strand
GATGCCGATAGTGCTGTCGAGGGCGTAGCGGGCGACCATGTAGAAGTGGGCCCGGGCGACGTCGCCGCGGCGGGCGGGGCGCACTTGATAGACGAGCTCGCCGGTGCCGTTCACGTTCGGGCCGAGGCGTGAACTCGGGTTCGTCGGGGCGGCGTTGAAGCCGTAGTCATAGGACGACCGCGAGGAGTTGCTGGTCCGGTCCGCGGCGAAGATGTGGTGCAGGTCCGAGACCATCGGGTCGAGGCGGTCGAACTGACCCTGGGGCCAGGTGTGTTCGGTATTGAACCCGCTCTGGTAGGCCAGGATGCTTTCGCCGGGGGCCTCGATGACGGCGCCCGTGTAGAGGCTTTCGACGAGACCATCTCGCACATCCACGGTGCCGAAGAGCAGGGTGCGGGCGCTGTTTATGCCCTGGTAGCCGTAGACCTCGTGTCCGCCGATACGGGCATAGAGGGCGGCGAGCAACGCGCCGTCGGTCAGTTCGTCCAGGTCTGAGTAGTCGAGGGTCGGGGCCACGTCGGCATTGAGGCCCGCGATCGAAGGGAGGACCACGTCGCCGTAGCTGGGGTCGTCGCTCTCGACTCGGAAGTGCACCGAGAAGGGCATGTCGCCATCGAGGAAGTCGTCGCGCACGCCGGTGACCCGGACCTCGACTTCGCGCGCCCAGTCGCCATCGACGGCGGTCTCCCCATCGGGGATGACCTCGCAGCCGATGACGTGTGGCCGGAAGCCCTTCGCGCAGAAGATGGCCCGGGTGGGGAAGATGACGGCCTCGGAGTGGTCGTCGCTTTCGATCCAGACCTGAACGCCGGAAGTCGGCTCGGCCCCAAGCCGCAGCTGGAAGACCTGGCTGGTCCCGTCTTCGGATGTTTGGACCGAGGTGGCGGTCACCCGGACGGCGGCCGCGTTCGACGGCGGCGGTTCACAGGTCTCCGCCTCGCAGGTCAGAGTCAGGCGGTAGTACCCGCGGTCCGCGCCCGCATAGGTGCCGAGGAGGGCCAGGTATTCACCCCGGGCATCGATGGTGAAATCGCGAATGCGGGCGTGCAGCCCATACCCGCCGTCGTCGTCGAAGGCGATGGGATCCGCGCCAAAGAATCCATCGGAGTTCTTCGGCCCATACAAAAATAGGGTCGAGTCGAGGTGTCGGGCGGTGCCCCGGTGCGAGTTTTCGAGGGTGATGACGGCGCCGGCCTCGGCCACGAAGGTGTAGCCGTCGAGTTGGTCATCGCCGGTGAAATCACCGGTGACCTCGCCTCCGAACTCCAGCCGGCCGAGTGGAGTGACGGCTTCTCCGCCCATGTCGGCTTTGGTGGGATCGGCCAGGACGGGCGCGTCGACCGTGTCTTTGTCGGCCGCGCAGGCTGCGAGCAAAAAGCACAGCACCCCCGAAATCAGCATCGTCGTCAGAGCGGATGTGCGACCGATGCCGAAGGGCGGGTGGGGGATCTTCATCGTGGCCATCTTGGGTAACAGGTTAGCACTCCGGGTGCGTCGGTCGGGGGCGGGGCGAATGGCTCATGGGTTAGCGGGCGTCCGCGCGGACGAGGATGGCGCGGCGCAGGTGCCTCGGCGCGGGCGTGGCTTCGAGTTCGGCCAGGCCCTCGATCGCGTCCTGGGGAAGCCAATAGAGAATCGCATCGGCGACTCGGGGCCCGCCGAAGATGTTCGGGATGCCGTCGACGGTGAGCTCATCGACGCTCGTCTCGTCGTCGATGCCGCGGCGGTCGGTGGGCATGACCGGCGAATCCACGGCGGCCCCGGCGACCCCGTCGTCACCGTCGACCTGGTCGACGCTGCCGGCGGCCCCGAAGAGGGCCCCGTCCCAGGCCCGCATGAAGGCCCCCGCCTCAGGATTCGTCAGTCCGTGGGCGGTCAGGTCGGTGCGCATTGCGCTCCGAGCAGCCGCCACACCGTTCGAGTTCGGCATCGGGATGGTGGCTTCTCCGCCGACGTCCGGGACATCGACGCGGGTCGCGTTGGTTGCTCCGGTCTGGGAATTCCAGCGCACGCGCCACACGCCGCCGACGCCTGCGCTCCACGACCTGTTTCTCACGACGACGTCGTCGCCGCTTCGGCGCACCTCGAGGGGCATCGGCGGCGCCACATCGGCCCGCATGCGATAGAAGAGCAGGGGGAGCCGGTGGTCGCCGTGGGTGAGGCAGGCCGCGTCGCTCGTCTCGTAGAGCGCGAGCTCCGCTGTCTCGCAGTATCCATCGGCGGAGCGACAGTTCGACGGGTATTGGCGCGGCTCCGTGCAGGGGCCCGGCGTGACTTGGACGAGCCAAGAGAGCGGATCGGCGATCATCGGTGGCCAATGCTCGGCGATGCTCATGCCTGGGCCGGGCGTCACGGTCACCCGCAGCTCCATCGCTTCTGCGGCGTGCACGTAGAGCACGGGCTTGTCCACCACGAGCTCGACGGCCTGGTGTCCCGGGCCGGCGGCGAGCTCGAATCCGTTGGGCCCCGTGCTGACCAAGCCCCACTCGTGCAGGTCGTAGACGGGGGCAGTGGGAGTCGCTTCGGGGCTGGGCGGCGCGGTGGTCGTCGCCGTCGCGGGTTCGGCCGACCTTGGGCAGCCAACAGCGAAGATGACGATGGCCGCGGAGAGAACTCTCAAATGCATTGGTGATTGCCTGTCGAAGTCGATTGGGGTGCCCTCATGGTACATCGAAGCAGACCTCGGCACGGTTGACGATCAAGGAGTTGGAAGGCCCGGCCGCGCTGATCCTAAGGAGCGTGCCGTCGTCTCCGGCGGGCAAGGCCGCGGTCGCGTCGGCGCCGTACCACTCGTAGGGCGCGCTGTTGGCCACGCCTCCCCGGGGCGAGGCCCCGGTTCCGGAGAAGGTTTGCCAGGCAAAGCTTCCGGATGCGGTCGTATTGTAGCTGCGCCCGTAGATGGCCAACGTCACGTTCGTGCCCGCGGGCAGCCCGAGGGTGCTGAGCTCGACATCGATGAAGACGGTGCCGGAGAGTTCGAGGCCGCCCTCGCCGAGGAACGGGTCCCGGAAGACCGGGCGATAGCCGATGGAGCGGGAAGCGGCGGTGACGCGCCACCGCGACGTATCCGGGAGGGTATTGGTCTCGTAGGCGACGTAGGCGGTGCTGCCAGAGGTCGAGCCATCCCAGCGGAAGCGCAGGGCGTGGGTGCCGGTTGCTCCGGAGATGCAGCCGCCGGCGGGCGGGGCGCCGGTGTCCGCCGGGCCGGTGTCGGGTGGGCCGGTGTCGGCGGGACCGGTATCTGCCGTACCGGTGTCGGCGGGGCCACCACCGTCGCTCGGGGCGCCACCGTCCATTGGGCTGGCATCGGACGCGCCGCCGTCGGCACGTGAGCCTGAATCGGTCTCTCCCCCGTCGCTTGGCGCGCCCGAGTCGGTGCGCCAAGCGTCGGGCGGCGTTTCCCCATCGACCGAGGCGTCCCGCGCGTTCCCAGTGTCCGGAGTGCTTCCGTCGAGGCCCGCCTCCGGGAAGGACGCATCGCCGCCACCGTCCCCGGGCGGCACATCGGCGTCCCGCCGAGCGCACCCCGGGCCCCCCAATACGATGAGGGCGAGGGCGCACCCCGCAGCCAAAACGGCGGACTTGGTGAGTTGTTGGCGCACGCAGACGGTCATTCAGGCGCTCGATGGCCTCCCGTGGCCGGTGTACGGCCGGGCCACCCGGATTCTTCCACGAAATGGTCGATCATCGAGATCGAAGTCGTCCCGCTCCCGTGGATGCCAGCGAGGAAATCAAGGCGTGCACCCGCCCGTCTCCTCGCTGCGAATCAACGGGGCGAGGACGGCGTCCCACACGCGGTTCCCACTCGATTCCGCGAAGGGGTCCACATCGAAGCGGAAGCTCTCCCCGGCCATCGGTCCTCTGTGGAACGTGCCCTCCAGGCGGAGCCGAGGTGTGTCGCTGGCGCCGCGGCCACCCCGGGGGCCGGGCGGATAGCTCGCGTCGAGGGCGTCGGACAGTTCGTCGTGCTCGGTGCTGGTCAGGCTTCCGGAACAGGTCCGGAGGTCTCCCGTTTGCGCTCCCCTGAAGTCGCCACTCGGCACCACTTCGAGCCATAGCGGGTTGCCATAGAACGTTCCGATGTCCACGACGTCGACGTCGAAGCCGCCTGCCTCGAAGTTGCCGGGGCCGCTGCATCCGAGAAGGAAGACCGGGACCAATCCCCAGAGAGCCCACCGCATCGGGCTCCTCGCAGGAGGGCGCATCACAACGCGACGGCGCAGCATCGAGGGCACAGTGCAGTATGCCACGCCGGCTTCCCTCCCAGGCGGCCGGACGACGCGGCTCAGTTTTCGCCGGAGTCGGGCCTAGAACGCGGTCGTCAACTGCAGCCGGGCGATGAACTGATTGCCTCCGGTGCTGGGCAGCAAGCCGTTGTTGTTGGAGGGGCCGATGAGGCTCGTATCGAGGGCGCCGATGACGTAGTCGAGTTGGGCGACGAGCTTCGCGCGGTGGGCGCGGGGCACGATGTACCAGGTGAGTCCTGCCGACACGGTGTGTAGGTCCGTCTCGCCCGTGCCGCCGCCGAGCCCCAGAGGTTGCGGTCTGCCATCCGCAAACAGGGCGTCGTAGGACGCCCACATCTCGAGGGGCTCGAGGACGAAGTAGCCGGCTTGGACCTCGAGGGCGAAGTTGTCGTAGGCAATCGACTCTGCGACGTTGACGTGCGCCCAACCCCCCGCGGCGAAGAGATGAAAACCGTCTCCTTCCAGTTGGGCGTCAGCCGTGACGATGACGTAGTCGAGGTTGGCGGTGGTGCCGGTCTCGCCGCCCTGCTGGCCATGGACCGCCGCTCCGAAGCGCAGGGCGACGTCGCTTCCGCGAAACGAGCTGAACTCGTCGAAGCGGCTCCACTCGTGGCTGGTGAGCAATCGGGCGTCAAAGCGGGCCGTGAGGGCGTAGTCGGCCCCTGTTTGTTGGCCGAACTCGGCGAAGCCGGTCCGTAGCCCATCGCCGACGAAGGCGCGCAGGCGGGTATGCTCGGTGCCCCAGGCGAGGCTGGCGCCGTGGGTCTGGCCGCCGTCGAGGTAGTTGGCCGTGAACGAGTACTCGGCCTTGGTTAGGAGGTTCGGTGCGGGGCCGCCGCCCCAATAGATGGGAAGCCAGAAACGGCCGACGCGCAGGGTGAAGGGGCCGATGGCCGCATCGGCAAACGCCTGTTCGAGATTGAGGTCTCCGCCGCTGCTGACCCCGAAGCGCATACGGAAGCGCAGGTACTCGGTGACGCCGGCCCAGACCGCGAAGCGGGCTCGGGGAATGGTGAACGAGTGTGTGTAGTTCTCTCCGCTGGTCGGCTGGTCGCGGTAGTTGGCGGTCCACCGCAGTTGCATGAGCCCGTCCACGCGAATCCATGCGTAGGGCGTGATGTCGAAGGTGAGGTCATAGGTCGCCAGGTCGACGAGCGCCTCGGACGAGACGTCGTCGAGGGCGGGCAGGTCGTCCGCGGTCGTGGTTGACCGAGCATCCTGGGCGTCGCCGACAAAGTGGCTTTCGCGCTCCACGCGATCGGCGGCGGTTTGTACCGGGTCAACCAGGGCCGCTGCCGCCTCCGCAGCTTCCAGCGTTGCCTCCGGTGAGGAGGGATCGGCCGCATCCTCTGCTTCGTTGTCCACTT
>JAFDCW010000350.1 GCA_019312705.1 Deltaproteobacteria bacterium | reverse complement strand
TGGAGAAGAGCTTCGAGAAGCCCCCGTAGGCTGCGAAATTGTCCGCTTCGAGGTGGAAGGGCGCCGGTCCCATGTTCGACAGGCAGGTGAGAATTGCGCCGAATGCCGTCGGCAAGGGCACGGTCTCGACCAGGGAAAAGAGCACGATGCCGAGGCCCAAGGTCAGCATGTAGACGACGAAGAAGGCCGCGACGTCAGCGACGACCTCGGGGGGGACGGCCCGTCGCCCGAGGCGCACGACCCGCACCACGTTGGGGCGAAAGAAGCGGTTCATCTGGGCCCCGGCCTGCTTGGTCAACAAGAGGATGCGCTCGATCTTGATGCCCCCCGCCGTCGACCCGGCGCACCCGCCGATGAACATCACGATGATGAGGGCCGCGAGGACCGGCTCGGGGTACCCCATGTAGTCGTCGATGCCGAAACCGGTCGACGAGATGGTGGTCCCCACCGTGAAGAACGCGAAGCGGAACGACTTCAGGATATCGAAATCGTGCGTGCCCATGTTGCCGAAGGTCAGCACCACGACAGCGAGCACGCAGATGAAGATGAACGCTCGAAATTCGGCGTTGTTGGTGATGGCTCGGTAGGACCCGGTGCGCAGGGCGCCGTAGTAGAGGCCGTAATTGACCGTGCCGATGAACATGAAGACGGCGACGGTGTATTCGATGGCGGGGCTCTCGAAGGCCGCGATGCTGGCGTCCCGGGTGGAGAAGCCCCCGGTGCTCATGGTCGTGAACGCGTGGCAGACGGCCTCAAAGGGGTCCATGTCGAGGGCGAAGAGGACGGTCGCCAAGATCGCGGTGAACGCCGCGTAGAGCTTCCACAGAGTGAACGAGGTTTCGGCGATGCGCGGTCTGAGGCCTTCGGCGGCGGCGCCCGGTACCTCACCGCGGAACATGTGTTTCCCGCCGACTCCCACGTTCGGGAAGACCGCGACGAAGAGCACCACGATGCCCATGCCGCCGAGCCATTGAATCAGCGACCGCCAGAGCAGGAGCGGTCGGTTCATCGAGCCCTCGATGTCGGTGATCACCGTGGCCCCGGTGGTGGTCAGGCCGCTCACCGACTCGAAGAGCGCATCGATGGGCGACATGCCCGCACCGATCATGAAGGGCAGTGCGCCGCAGACCCCGGCCGCGGCCCAGATGGCCGCGACGGCGAGGGTGGCCTCGCGGCGACTCACGTGGGTCGAGCGGTGGCCTCGACCCCAGAGGTAGAGCGCGAGGCCGAAGAGTCCGGTGACCACGCTGGCAATGAGAAGGGCGAAACCGCCTCCCTCCTGCCCGGGCCTGGCGGGGTGTACGAGGTCGAGGACGAAGCCGACGATCGAGCACAGGAGGATTGCCACCCCGAGGCCGAGGACCACGACGCCGACGGGCCGCGCGATCCCTCGGTAGCCCCGGTGCCGGGACGCAGGCGACCCTCTGTGAGCTACCGCCGTCATTTCCCTCGGGGCCGAAAGAAGAGTTCGATGGTCGGGCGGGCTTCGGCGGTGGCGAGGACGATGACCGTGTCGCCGAACTGAACGACGTCGTCGCCGCGCGGAATGATGACCTCGTCACCGCGGATGATGCCGCCGAGGAGAGAGCCGCGGGGCAGGTCGAGGCGCTTGAGGGGAGTGCCGATCAACCGACAGCCCCGGACCGCCTCAACCTCCACGACCTCGGCTTGCCCGTTCTCGATCACGGACAAGCTGTGAACCTCGGCGGTCCGCGCGTAGCGCAGGATGTGATCCGACGCGACGGCGCGGGGAGAGAGCGCTATGTCGATCCCCAGCTTCCGGTAGATCTCCATGTAGTCGCCGCGCTGAACCACGCAGGCGGTCCGGGGGACCTCGATCCGTTGGGCCAGAAGCGCGGCCATCAGGTTGACCTCGTCGTGGGGGGTTACCGCCGCGAAGAGATCGTAGGTCGCGATGTCTTCCTCCTCGAGCAGCGAGAGGTCGGTGCCGTCTCCATGAACGACGGTGGCGCGGTCGAGCTTCGCCGATAGCTCCTCGGCCCGGGATCGGTCCTTTTCGATGATCATCACCGTTGCGCGATCTTCGAGCAGGTGATTGGCGAGGGCTTCCCCGACGACGCCGCCTCCGACGATCACCACCCGCTTTGCTTCGCGACGGTTCACGAAGAGGTCTTCAGCCTCGATGATCGCTTGAGGCAGACCCATGACGTAGATGCGGTCTCCGGGCAGGAGCACGTCGGTCCCCCCGGGGATGAAGAGTTTCTCCTTGCGCACGACGGCGGCGATCAGGGTCTTCCGCGGCAGCGGAACCTTCGCCAGGGGGCGCCCCGTATGTCGCGACCTCTCGGTGAGCTCCATCTCGACGAGCTCGAGGCGGTCCTGGGCGAAGCCGATCACGTGACCGGCGCCGTGGGAGCGGGCCACCTTGGCGAGCTCGTGGGCTACGAGGACCCGGGGATTGATCACCACGTCGATGCCGAGCAGGCCGTAGCGCACGCCCTGGGTCCAGTTGGCCCATTCGTTGCCCTGGGCCCGGGCGATCACCATCTTCGCTCCGAGCTGTTTCCCGGCGAGGGCCGCGATGAGGTTGACCTCGTCGGCGTTCGTGACGGCGACCAGCATGTCGGCTTCTTCGACACCGGCGGCGCTGAGGATCGAGTGGCTCGCTCCATAGCCGACCATCGTCGCGACGTCGTAGTGCTCCTCTGCGTGGATGACGCGCTCCGAGTCGGCGTCGATGGCGATGACGTTGTGACCTTCACGGTCGAAGACGCTCAAAAGGTGCCGCCCTACCTCGCCAAGCCCTATGACGATGATCTGCATCAGGCGTGCTGTTCCTTTCGCAGCTCGCCGGCATCGACGAGGAGGGAGCGCAGGAGACGCGGCGCGACCAGGTCGTGGATGATGACGGAGAGCAAGATGGTCGTGAACGCGACGTCGATCGCGAGGCCCCCGTCGCTGTAGATGAGCCGCATCGAGATCGCCATGGCGACCGTGGCGTCGCCGTGGCCCAGGAGGCCGCGATAGAGGTCGCCCCGGAACTCGTGGCCCCACGCGCCGACCGCACTGCCGAGGCGTTTGCCCGCGTAGCGAACGGCGATGAAGAGCACCAGCGGCAGGACTACCCACCAGACGATCGCGACGACCGCGTTTTGGGCCTGAGCGATGCCTTCGAAGGCTGTAGCAAAGGTGCGCCGGACGGGCTCCGGTGGGTGCCAGAGGGCCCCCGCAAAGAGCAAGAGGACGAGGGCCATGGGCCGCGCTGTGCGATCGAGGGTCGAACGAATTTGCCCACTCGTCGGGGCGAAATTCACCAGCATCACGCCGAGGATCAAGTTGATGAAGAGCGCCGAGAGGTCGACGAACCACGCCGCTCCGGAGGCGAAGGTGATGATGCCCACCAAGGCGAGGAAGCGTCCGTTTTGGGTCGATGCAGAGCCGAGAAAGAACCGGAAGAGCACGCCGAGGACCAGGCCGAGGAGGATCGATACGCCGGTCCATTCGAACCATGAGAGGTGAATCGAGGCGCTCTCGGTGTCGCGGTGGAAGACGCAGATGAGAATGCCGAACGCGACGAAGGCCGCCGCGTCGCCGAGGCGGGCGGAGCGGCGCAGCAACGGGAGCAGCTCCCCGTCGACCTCGTAGCGCGTACCGATGACGTCCATCGGATCCGTCGAGCCGGTCGCCGCACAGCAGCCGAGGACCCCGGCGGCGAGCCACGAGTCGGGGGAAGAGATCTCACCGAGGATCCCCGAGGAGAGAAAGAAGTAGCCCGGGATGGCGACGGTGAATCCCGCCACGATGTCGTCGCCGAGGGCTAGGCGGATGGTCCCCGGGGAAGTGTCCCTGAGAGCCCGGATGCGCAGTTGCATGCCCCGGAGGAGCCCCACCCACCCGGCGGCGAGGGCGATCACCGGGAGCATGTTCGTCAAATCGTCGAGGGCGCGCAGCTGCGGCACCGCGGGCCCGAGCAGCACACCCAAGACGATGTACTCGAGACCGGCGACGACCAGGAGGCGGCGTTGCAGCCGGTCAATGACGAAGTGGGCGAGCAAATACGCCGCAGCCACCATGACGAGCAGCATCACGACCACCGCCGTGTCCGAGGCGTCGTCCCCGGACTCGGCGTGAGCCACGCCGGGCCACGCCACGGCGGCGAGGCCGATGAGGGCCGCGGGCCCCCACCTCTGACAGTACTTCTCCATCAGACCAAATTCTGTCAGAGGCACGCGATCGAACCGCACTTCTCGTCAATCCGCTATTCATACTAATCATGCGTTCAAGCCCGTTCCGCTGGACATGACCCGGCGTTTCGGTGCTCATCGGCATCTTTGGGCAATGCACCGCTGACGTCGGCCCCAACGACGAAGCCGACCCCGAGGCCATCGCGATTCGGCCCACGGCCAACGGTGTGCTCGTCGCTTTCTGAAGCGATACCCGCAGGCGCTTCGCTTGATCACCCTCAACCCGGAGGGGTGACCGCGGCGGAAGATCGGCCATGGGCAATTCGGTCTCCTGCTTCGCCGGGTTCCTGGTCTTGGCTGTCTCTGCGGGTGTTTCGCCGGCCCAGGCTCAGGTTTCGGGTACTGTCGTCGACGACGCGACGGGCCTGCCAATCATCGACGCCCAGGTGACGCTGCGGGCGACCGAGGTCCGGGCCGAGACTGACGGGGCCGGTGCGTACACCCTGACCGCCCCCGACGGGGCCGCGATGATCGTCGCTGGCGCGCACGGCTACTTCAGCTCCGGGGCGTACGTGACGGCGCCGACCACCGGCGTCGAAATCCGCCTCGAAGCGGTGCACGCGGATGACCCGGCGGGCTCGATGCTGGAGCCTGCGGACTGCTCCTCGTGCCACTCCGTGCAGTTTGCCGAGTGGAGCGCTTCGCCGATGGGCAACGCGGGCACCAACTCCTGGGTCCTCGACATCTTCGACGGCACCGGAACCGCCGGCGGCGGGGGCGGCTTTGTCTACACCCGTGACTCGCCCGAGGCCGCGGCCAACCCGACCTCGGAGTGCGCCGCGTGCCATCAACCCCTCCGTTGGCTCGACGGCAACCCGGTAGCGCTCGGGCCCCTCGACGACCCGAGCATCGGCGTCACCCATGGCGTATCGTGTGCGGTCTGCCATCAGCTCCGAGACATCGACCTCACGCGGCCGAATACCCCCGGCGTCGACGAGGATGTCGTGAGCTACACCCGTTCGACCAATGCATCCGAGGTCGTGATGTATGGCGTCCTCGGCGATGTTGAATTTGAAACCTACGGTGTCATGCGGGCGAGCTACAACCCGCTGCTCCGCGATGCCATCTGCGCCGCTTGCCATCAGGACGCGAACGACCCGGACGGTGACCACGACTACGAGGAGGAGAGCAGCATCATCTCCTAACCGACTTACCTCGAGTGGCTCGAATCCCCCTACTCCGACACGGATTCGCCCTCTTACACCACCTGCGTCGACTGCCACATGGAGGGCACGGACCAAGCGTGGGCGTGCAACGTCGGTCTCGACTACTCGCGGCCTCCTGGTCAGGTGCGCTAGCACCGCATCGAGGGCACCACGGCGGCGTTCCTCGAGGACGCGGTCACCCTGACGATGAATACGGCCCACGTCGGCGAGGTCGTCGATGTCGACGTGACCATCCACAACGACCGGACG
>JAFDCW010001087.1:1785-3153 GCA_019312705.1 Deltaproteobacteria bacterium | reverse complement strand
CCCGCCCCGGGTCTCGGTGCGCACGTCGAAGCTCGCCATCACGTAGGGCGTGGCCTCGTCGACGACCGGGGTGATCGCGAAGTAGGGCGCCATGGCCTTCGTGAGCGAGGTGACGGTGGCCTCGGGAGCTTCTTTCTGAGGGTCGTAGAAATAGAGTTCCCAGAAGAGCGCAGCGCCGTCCCATTTGACGCCCCAGACGGTCACATCCCGGCCCACGTGCCCTTGAATCGCTCGGAGGGGTTCGGCGAGGGCGTCGTGGGCGCCGCCGACCGTCAGCGAGTGCAAGAGCAGGTTCTCGCTTCGCAGCTTGCCATTCCACGGCCGCCGCGGCCGATAGGGTTCGAGGCAGTAGTCGAAGTAGCGGTCGGTCTCGGTCGCTGGAGCGAGCTCGAACATGCGTTGCCCACGCTACCTGTGGAGGGCGATGGCGGCAAGGTGCCGCTGTGGCCCGGCGCAGGTAGCGTGGGCGGCATTGCGCTTTTGACTATGGCGCGGCACCCCCGTAGCTTTCGAAATGGTGATGAGCGATGCCCCGTGAGCGCCGAGTTGCCTTTCTCGCGAGGGATCTCGTCTGGGGAGACGTGTCCGGGGGCTCCCTGCCGTTTTCCTACGCGTCGCGGAAGCTCGACGCGTCCCTGAGGAGCGCGCCCGATCTGGGCGACGTCGAGACCACCAACATCGACCTCCGGGAGGACGATCCGCAAGCGTACTTCGAGGCGATTCGCGAGTTTCGGCCCACCCTCGTCGCGGCGTCTACCTACATCTGGTCGATCGAGCTCTTCTCCAAGGTCGCCGAGCTCGTGCGCCGCTGGGACGACAGCGTGCGCTTCGTGATGGGAGGGCCCGCGGCTCGGCCCTCGGTCCTCGGCCTGGCCCCCTACGCTTCCCGCGCGCCTCATATCGATGCGTTGGTCAAAGGGGAGGGCGAGGAGGTGATTCGGAACCTCGCCCGTTTTCACCTGGACGACGACTGGCGGGAGCGCGTGCCCGGTCTGACCGTACGCGGTCCCCTCGGCTACCGTCACTCCGGCGAACCGATTCGCCCGGCCCTCGACGATTACGCTTCGCCCTATCAGTTGGGCATCGTGCCCCCGGCCAAGCACGGATTCCTCGAGACCTTTCGAGGATGTCCGATCAGCTGTGCTTTTTGCCAATGGGGGGAGGAGCGGGCCGACCGCGTCTATTCGGCTGAGTACATCGCGTCCCACCTTCGAGGCCTCGCCGCCGCCGAGGTCTCCGCGGTGCACGTCCTCGACGCGGCCCTCAATCTGAGTTCCCGGGCGTTTCGTAATCTCGTAGAAGCCGAACGGGAGGTGCAGGTTCTCCGGCATCGCCAAGTTCTGGGGCACGTCTATCCGACATATCTGA
>JAFDCW010001087.1:0-1764 GCA_019312705.1 Deltaproteobacteria bacterium | reverse complement strand
TCGAGCTGCTCTCGACGTTTCGGGTCGCGGAACTCGCGGTGGGAATCCAGAGCTTTGATGAGGAGGTCCTCCGGCGCCTCGGACGGCCCTTCGATATGGCTCGCTTCGAACGCATGCTGCTCGAACTCGAGGGACGCTTTCACCTCAACCTCGAGCTCATCCTCGGGCTCCCCGGGGACGACCCGGCTTCCTTCCGGCGAACCTTCGACCGCGCCCTCGAGATGGACGCGACCGTGCGGGTCTTCTACTGCCTCGCCCTCCCGGACGCGCTCTTGGATCGGGCGGCCGAGTTCGATGTCGACTTCGACCCCGTAACCTTCGCCGTGCGCTCGTGTCAGGGATGGAGTGCTTCAGACCTCGCGTCCGAGTGGGAGCACGTGAAGCGCACCGCGGCGTCGATGTACCGCGCCAGCATCGGATCCAACTGGGTGGATTTCCGCACCCGCCGAGCCGCAATCACCGCGGGTGCCGGGGTCTACCCCGTCGCCGCCCTCGACGAAGCGCGATTCGACCGCCTCCGGGCGGCCGCCCGCGAAGCGGACGAGAGTCTCTGCCTCGATTCGGTTCGCTACGACGGCCCATCCTTGATCTTGAACTTCGACGGGGGAGAGCTGGTCGTCGAGGTCAAGCGCGCGGTTCCCGGGCAACCCCGCTTTGCCGAGCGCGATGGTGTGGCGTATTCCCATCGCGGCGAGCTCTCTCGGGACGGAGTGCGCCGGCTTCGGGCATGCATCGAGCACCTGCATGCGGATCTCGAGCCGAGTCTGCCTCACCGCGTGCCCTTGCACGCCGCACCCTGACGCGGCGAAGGTGACGGCCATGCCCGACCAGAGCATCGACCTACGACGAGAGATTCCCCGAGTCGTGGCGGGGGCAACCCAGAGCGCTTTGAGGGTGGGCCGTGTTTGGGTCGACGAGGGCACCCTCTGCCTCGCGGTCGCCCCCCTGTCCGTCGTCCTCGAGGTGGCCATGGCCTCGGACGGCGGCCGCGCCTACCGAAATGAAGGGGCCTACGCCTTCGCGTATCGGGCGCCCGGGGGCTCTCTTTCCCGGGATCAGATGAAGCTCTTGGACCGGGCGATCACCGCCCTCGCACCGGCCCTCGGGGCGGCGCAATTCGACCCTCGGCGTGACGCCCTCGCAAGCGACCTGACGGGCATGCCGGACTTCCCCACCCCTTACCACCGGGACCATCTCCGGCGGGAGATGGCGCTCCCGACCGAGACCATCGACGCCTATCGACGCGACGGACACGTTCTGGTCCGCCGTGCCCTGCACCCCGACGTCGTGCGCGCCGCGGAGCCGCACCTCTCGGGAGCCCTCGAACGCTGGTGGCCCGAGGGCCTCGCCCCGGCCCAGGAGCGCACGGATGCCTACGCTCGGTCGTTCACGCAGATCACCGACATCGGCCCGAAAGAACCTCGCGTGGCGGTGTTCAGCCAGGCGCGCCGGGTCCTGGCCATGGCCGCTCAGTTGATGGGCGTCGATGCGGTGCGGGTATTCTGTGAGGACTGGCTCATCAAGGAGCCGGGGGCCTCGATTACGCCGTGGCATCAGGACGCGGCGGTCTTCCCCTTCGACGCCGAAGCAACGATCACCTGTTGGATCCCCCTTGGCTCGGTTGGAGAAGGACAGGGGCTCCTGCGCTTCGCCCGGGGCGCCCAGCGCATCGGCCTCGCAGACATCGAGAATATCAACGACCGGAGCGAGCGAGAATTCACGGACATCATCCGGGACCACGGCTTTCCGGTGGACGACCTCCCG
>JAFDCW010000349.1 GCA_019312705.1 Deltaproteobacteria bacterium | reverse complement strand
TCGCGACGGAAGAGGTCTTCGACGTCGAGCTCGGTCTTCCGAATCAGGAAGTAGTCAGCGATGAGGATGCCGGCGATGGGGCCGAGGAGCGCGGAGTAGCCGATGAGCCAGGTGAAGATATAGCCGCCGCTCGACTCGAGGATCTTCCACGGGAACATGGCGACGCCGAGGCCCGCTGTGATGTAGCCGCCCATCTTGAAGGAGATCTTCTTGGGGTTGATGTTCGAGAACCCGTTCGCCGGAGCGACGACGTTGGCGGCGAGGTTCGTGGTGAGGGTCGCGATGGCCAGAGCAAAGAGCGCGAGGACGACGGCCCAGCCGCCCATCTTGCCGAGCAGCGCGACAGGGTCCCAGATGGCCTCGCCGTAGATGACAACCGTCGCCGAGGTCACGGCGACGCCGATGAAGGCAAAGAGCGCCATCGTCGGCGGCAGGCCAACGGCCTGGCCGAGCAACTGGTCCTTTTGGGTTTTGCAGTAGCGGGTGAAGTCCGGGATGTTCAGAGACAACGTCGCCCAGAATCCGACCATCGCCGTGAGGCTCGGGACGAAGACGTCGAAGAACTTCCCCTCCTTTTCGCCGCCGGCGACGAACTGGCTCGGGGTCGAGAGCATCACGCCGAAGCCCCCGGCCTGCACGTAGGCCCATCCGAGGAGGGCGAGGCCCATCACGATGAGGAACGGCGCCGCATAGGTCTCGAGCCAACGAATCGACTCCGTGCCCTTGGCGATGAAGAAGACGTGCAGCGCCCAGAAGGCGAGGAAACAGACGAGCTGCCAAGGGTCAATGCCGAGGATAGGCAGGGCCGACCCCGCGAACCAGTCGCTCGAGACGGCGTTGAGGATCGTGTAGATGGCCGAACCGCCGACCCAGGTCTGGATGCCGAACCAGCCGCACGCCACGAGGCCGCGGAGCAGCGCCGGGACATTGGCCCCGACGGTGCCGAAGCTCGACCGCAGGAGCACCGGGAAGGGGATGCCGTGCTTGGTGCCCGCGTGGCCGACGAGGGCCATCGGGACGAGCACGATGACGTTGCCGATGAGCACCGTCATCACGGCCTGCCACCACGCCATGCCCTGCTCGATCATCGAGGCCGCGAGCATGTAGGTCGGCACGCAGACGACCATGCCTACCCAGAGCGCCGCGATGGACGTCCAGGTCCACGTGCGCCCGGCCTGGGCCGTCGGCGCGAGGTCTTCGTTGTAGAGGTGGGGGTCGGCGCCTTCGATGACGACCGCCTCGGCGTTGCTGCTCATTTAGCGCCGCGGGCCTTCGCCGTGGCGTCGAGGCCACCGGGCACGACGTCCGTGCCCGCGTTGATGCGGTCGTTCCAGGTCTCCTTCTCGGGGGCCTTGCGCTTCTCGCGCATGGTGACCGTGCCCTCGACGGGGCACACGAGCTGGCAGAGGTTGCAGCCGACGCACTCTTCTTCGTGCACCCACGGGATGCGGGCACCGGGGGTGCCGCCCTCGGCGGTGACCGGACGGTCCGGGATGTCGGTCGGGAATACGACGTGCCCCGCCTTCTTCTTGGCCGCGTCATCCATGCCGGGGATGTGAATGCACTGATGCGAGCCATCCATGCAAGCCACGAAGCAGAGCTGGCATCCGATGCACTTGTCGGGATCGATGTCGGCGACGCAGTGATAATTCAGGTCGAGGTTGCCCCAGTTCTGGTACTGGGGCACCGCCTTGCCCACGAGGTCCATGGCCGAGGCCATGCCCTTGTCGTCGAGGAAGTCGTTGAGCCCCTCGATCATGTCTTCGACGATGCGGTAGCCGTAGTGCATGACCGCGGTGCACACCTGCACGGAGGTCGAGCCGAGGGCCATGAACTCCGCCGCGTCGCGCCAGTTGCTGATGCCGCCGATGCCGCTGATGGGCTTCGGGAAGACGTGGGCAACCTGGCCAAGCAGGTGCAGCGCGATCGGCTTGACCGCCGGGCCGCAGTAGCCGCCGTTGGATGAAGCGTTGCCGACGACCGGGCGAGGGACCATCAGCTCGAGGTCGACCCCGACGATGGACTTGATGGTGTTGATGAGGCTTACCGCGCTGGCGCCGGACTCGAGGGCCGCGATGGCGGGCTCCGTGATGTCGCCGATATTCGGCGTGAGCTTCACGATGACGGGGACCTCCGCGACCTCCATCACCCAACCGACGATGGTCTTCAGGACCTCGGGCTCGGCCCCGACCGCCGAGCCCATACCGCGCTCGCACATGCCGTGGGGGCAGCCGAAGTTCAGCTCGATGAGGTCCGAGCCAACGCCCTGAACCTTCTTCACGATCTCGTGCCACTCGTCCTTGGTATCGACCATGAGCGAGGCGATGAGCGTGTTCTTGGGGTAGTTCTTTTTGACGTCGGCCATTTCCCGGAGGTTCACCTCGAGGGGCCGGTCGGTGATGAGCTCGATGTTGTTGAGCCCCATCATCTTCGTGCTGCCGTAGTCGACGGCGCCGAAGCGGCTCGAGACGTTCACGATGGGGTTGCCGAGGGTCTTCCAGACGGCTCCCCCCCAGCCGGCGTCGAAGGCGCGCTTCACCTGGTCGCCGCTATTGGTCGGCGGGGCCGAGGCCAGCCAGAACGGGTTGGGGCTCTTCACCCCACAGAAGTCGATGCTGAGGTCTGCCATGATCTTCGCTTTCTTCTTCAGCCTGCGTTCAGCATCCGGGTGATCTCGCGGGCCGCACGTTTTCCGTGCTCGGCCGCGTTGACCACCTCTTTGCCGCCGTTGACGCAATCGCCGCCGGCAAAGACTTTGGGGTTCCCGGTGCGCGCCGTGTCCTCGTCGACGAGCACACAGCCCTTCTTGTCGAGCTCGACGCCCGGGAAGGCCTTGGCGAGTTCGGTGAGTCGCGACTGGCCGATAGCGAAGGCCACGGCGTCGCAGGGGAGTGTCTCGCCATTGCTCCCGTCGACGGTGCTCTTCACCTCGACGCCGGTCACCTTGCCGTCAGCACTTCGGGTGATGGCGACGGGTTGGCGATTTTCGAGCAGACGGACGCCCTCTTTCAATCCCCCATCCATCTCGTGGCGGTAGCCGCTCATCACCGCCGCGGTCTTCCGATAGACCATGAAGACGTCGGGCACGCCGAGCTGGGCGAGCTCCCGGGCGATGTCGATGGCGGTATTGCCACCGCCGAGGACGGCGACGCTCTTCATCGACGCGATGTCGAATCTCGGGTCGGCCTTGATGCTCTCGATCATCTCGGTCGCGCCGAAGACACCCGTACCGTCGGGTCCATCTTCTCCAGTGATGCCGAGGTAGTTGTCGGGGCCGAGGCCGATGCCGATGAAGACGGCGTCGTACTCTTCGAGCAGGGACGCTGCGCTGACCTCGCCCTCCCCGGCGTCCGCCGCGACGACGCCGACGCCGGTGCGTAGCTCGATGTCACCGAGGCCCATGACCATCGCGATCTCGTCGAGGGCGTCCTGGGCCTTGAGCTTGTAGGGGGCGATGCCCAGCGTATTCAGGCCCCCGGGAATCGCCTTCTTCTCGAAGATGACCGCCCGGTGACCGTCGAGGGCGAGGTGCCCGGCCGCCGCGATCGAGGCGGGGCCGCTCCCGACGAGGGCGATCTTCTTGCCCGTCGACGGCGCCGTGTTCTTGGACAGGAGCGCCGGGTCCTGGGCGAGGCCGCCCGTGGTCGCGTAACGCTGGAGCCTGCCGATGGCGATGGGTTCGCGGCCCCACTGGTTGTAGACGCAGTCTCCAGCGCACAGCACCTCGACGGGGCAGACCCGGGCGCATGATGCTCCGAGGAGGTTCTCCTCGAAGATGGTACGCGCCGCGCCCCGGACGTTGTCGGTCGTGATCTTGTGGATGAAGTTCGGGATGTCGATGGACGTGGGACACTTGGCGACGCAGGGCGCGTCGACGCAGTAGATGCAGCGGTTCGCCTCGGCGATGGCCTCGGCCCGGCTGTAGAGCGGAGCCTTGTCCCCGAGCTTCTCTTCGAGGCGCCCGTCGGGCAGGGAAAACTCGCTCACGCCGTCACCATCGCGTCAAAGGAGTCGCCGAGGATCTGCAACGCTTCGGTGATCTCGTCCCGGGTCACGTTCAGCATCGGCGTGATGCGCAGGACGTTGCCGTGCAGCCCGCCCTTGCCGATGAGCAGCTTGCGCTTCTTGGTCTCCTCGAAGAGGGCGGCGACGGCGCCCGGGTTCGGCGTGCGGTCCCGGGCCGTCTCATCGACGACGAGTTCGAGGGCCTGCATGAGGCCCATACCGCGCACATCCCCGACAATCTTCGGGTGTTTCTTCTGAATCATCAGGAGCCCTTCTCGTAGTTCGGCGCCGCGCTCTCGCGCGTTCTTTTTGAGGTCGTCGCGTTCGATGATGTCGAGGACAGCGCCCGCCGCCGCCGTCGAAACGGGGTTGCCACCGAAGGTCGAGATGCTCGACTTGGTGAAACTGTCGGCGATGACCGGAGTCGCGAGGCATGCCCCGAGGGGGAAGCCGTTGGCGATGCCCTTGGCCATGGTCATGATCTCAGGCTCGATGTCGTAGTTCTCGATGCCCCACATCTTGCCAGTTCGGCCAAATCCGGTCTGCACCTCGTCGGCAATCATGACGCCGCCGTACTTGCGGATGATCTCGGCCGCGATCTGGAAGTACTCCTTTGGCGGCACGATGAACCCGCCAACCCCCTGGATGGGCTCCGCGAGCATGCCGGCGATGCTGCCCGTGGTCGTCGTCTGGATGAGGTCCTCGATGTCCTTCGCGCACTGAACGCCGCAGCTCGGATACTCGAGCTTGAAGGGACAGCGATAACAGTAGGGGCTCATCGCGTGCTTGATAGCCGCGACCTGCGTCGGGATGGCGCGATAGGCAGAATGGGCCGTGAGGGACTGGGCGAGCAGCGAGCGTCCGGAGTAGCCATGGCGCAGCGCGACGAGTTCTTGGTTGCCCGTGTAGACCTGAGCCAGGCTGACCGCGGTCTCGTCGGCTTCGGTCCCCGACGCGACGAAGAACGCCTTGTCGAGGTTGCCCGGGGCAACCTTGGTGAGCTTCTCGGCGAGCTCGACCATCGGCACCGTGGGATAGAGCGTCGAGACGTGGCTCAGGCGCCCGACCTGGGCGATGACCGCGGCGTTGACGGCCTCGTTCGCGTGGCCGACGGAGACCGTGAGGATGCCCCCGAAGACATCGAGGTACTCCGTGCCGTCGAGGTCCTTGATCCGCGACCCCTTGCCCTCGTGGAGGACCACGGGCTCCTTGTAGAAGTTGGCTACGGACGGGAAGAGGTGCTTCGCGTGCTTCGCGCGGATCTCGTTGCTGTTCATGGCCTCTCCGACTTCCCCCGGCGGGCAGCCCCCCCGGAGTGCCCTGGGTCCCCAAAACCCTCGAAAGACGGCGATTTTGCCTTGTGTTGGGGCGGCCGTCCAACGTTCGCGGGAAGGACGGCAATTTGGGCAGATTCGACGAGCAAAAGCTGCCTTCCGCCCGGCTAGGCCCACGTATTCACGGGCCTTTTTCTGGGCACACACATTGCCTTAGGTCTGGCCGTGGCCCGCCCCTTCGACTTCGAGCTCTTCTCCGACGCGCCCCGCCGCGGCTTCTCGAGCCCCCGGGCAGCATGACCAATAATTCCAACCACCCCTCTTCTGGGACAGACGTTGCGCTACCCTCCTACACGGTGCTCGG
>JAFDCW010000348.1 GCA_019312705.1 Deltaproteobacteria bacterium | reverse complement strand
CCGCCGACGGTGAGTCTGACGCTCTTCTGGTTCTTCCTCGGCCTCTACATGCTCACCCTGCAGCAGTACGGCTGGGCGTTCGCCGCCGGATTCACCATCGGCTACACCAACTACGACATCAGCCACTACTTCCAGCACCACGTCTCTCCGAAGACCGCCTGGGGCAGGAACCTGCGCAAGCACCACCTCGCTCACCACGCCCCGAGGTACGCCGAGACGTGCAAGTTCGGAGTTTCGACCACTCTTTGGGATCATGTCTTCCGGAGCTACGCGCTCAAGGCCGACCCGAAGGTGGTCCAGGCCGAGAAGGCCGAGAAGGCCAACAAGGCCCAGCCGATCGCGGCCTGAGCTCGGCAAGAAGGCGACAGGGCGACGTCAGTCGACCCGAGCTGGATTGCCGAGCTGGATTGCTGAGCTCAGGCGGCTCAGGCGGCTCGGGCGTTGAGCCGGACCTTCGGGAAGAGCTTGCGCATGCTCGGACGGTCGAGGACCGTCTGGAGCCAGAGGCGTACTCGGATCGGAAGGCGGGTCGGATCGAGGCCATCCTCGATGGCGGTGAGTAGAACCGGAGGCACGCTGAGGTCTGCGACGCTGAAGCGTTTGCCGATGGCGTAGGGGCCGTCGTGGGAGAGGTGAGGGACGATCGACCGCACCGCCTCGATGATCTCGTCGGCCTTCTTGCGACGCTTCTTGCCGGACGCCTCGGCGAAGCTGCGAACCAGCGGCTCGAGGGCAACGTCGCTGAGGTCGTAGAGTAGGCGGAGGCGCGCTCGGCACTCCGGGTCCTTCGGCATGAGAGCAGGCGCAGGCGCGTGGTCCTCGACGTACTCGATGATGATGCGCGAGTCCCAGAGCACGAGGCCGTCGCCCTGCTCGAAAACAGGCACGGAGTTATTCGGGTTTCGCCGGCCGAGCTCCCGGCCATGGCGGACCGGGTCGAAGGACTCGAGGCGTACGGCAAATCCCTTTTCGTCGAGATAGGCCCGGAGCCTGCGGCTGAGGGAACAGCGGGAGCGAATCAAAACGCGCGGCAAGGCCTCCAGCATGACGCGTCGGTCTAGCGTCGAAGGACAACGACGCCACCCGAATTCAACCTCACTGTGAGCGAGCACAGCAAACCCCATTTGGGGACTCCCTGGTGGGGGCCCTCTCGAAAGCGGCGAAAGGGCGCTCGCGAGGGGGGGCATGCTAGCATTGGGTTTGTGGCTCGGGATGCCCACGCGCCGAGCCTCGAGGGCTCACGTCTCGGTCGCTACCGGTTGCGATTTCGCATCGCTTCCGGCGGCATGGCGGCAGTGTATCTGGCCCAGCTCGAGGGCAGTCACGGCTTCGAGCGCTGGGTCGCGGTCAAGGTCATTCATCCCCACCTGACCGGTGAGCGGCGCTTCGCCGACATGCTCTTTGACGAGGCGCGGGTCGCCGCCCGCATTCACCACCCGAACGTCTGCGCAGTCCTCGACTTCGGAGAAGAAGACGGCGTGCTCTACCTGGTGATGGAGTACCTGCACGGCGAGTCCTTCTCGAGCACGATGCGGCGGGCCTGGAAAGACGGGGAGGGCATGGACCCGTGGTTCGCTGCGCGCGTGACCCTCGATGCGGCGATGGGGCTGCACGCGGCCCACGCGCTAACCGACCAGGATGGGCAGACCCTCGGCGTCGTGCACCGCGACGTCTCTCCGCAGAATATTCAGGTGCTCTACGAAGGGCAATCCAAGGTCGTCGATTTCGGAATCGCCCGGGCCAAGGGGCGCATCACGTCGACCGACGTCGGAGAGATCAAGGGCAAGCTCAGCTACATGGCGCCCGAGCAGCTGCGCAGCCAACCCGTCGACTACCGCGCGGATGTCTGGGCCCTCGGGGTGGTCCTGTGGGAGGCGACGACGGGCCGGCGTCTCTTCCGCACCGACAACCACGCGACGACCGTGATGAACGTCGTACAGATGGACATCCCGGCTCCGTCGTCGTTCATCGCGGACTATCCGCCGGCGCTCGAGCGTGCGGTCCTCGGCGCCTTGGCCCGAGACCCCTCCGCACGCACCGAGAGCGCCGGCCTCCTCGGCGAAGAGCTCGAGGAATTCATCTACTCCCTCGGGCGCCCGGCGGGTCCCCGGCAGGTCGCGCGGTGGATGCGGGTGAGCTTCGCCGACAGGCTGAGCCAGCGTGAAGCCATCTTGAGTGACGGCAAGGGCGCGGCCAACGGGCCGCTTCCCGAGGCCGATCTGGTGAGCGAGCCGAGCGTCACCAGCCACGTCCGCGGCTCCACCCAAAGGGATGCTTGGCCCACGGCATCGTCCGCCTCGTCGACGGACTCGGCCGCCACCGTTCCCCTGCCTCTGCCGCCAGATTCCCAAGATTCCCAGGAGCTCCAGGAGCACCAGGAGTTCTTGGAACCCGAACCCGAACCCGACCTCGACGAGGACGTTGCCGATACCCGGTCCGAGATCGCCCTTCCCGAAGCTCGGGCGGGACTCGCCCTCGCTCCCGAGCTCGGGCCGGATGATGAGTCGGACGACGATTCCGTCGACGACTACGCGTCGACCGTCGTCGCCGATCCCCCGTCGGACATGCAATGGGGTTTGGTGGCCGGACTGAGGAATCCAGCCCCGACGCCCCGAGGCGGGGGCTTTCCGGGCGGTGACTTCGGATCGGGCATCGAAGAAACGACGACGCCGGATGGCGCCGCAATGGATGGCGGAAGCCCGCCGGCGCCGCCCATCGTATTCCCCGGTGGCCGTCCGCGGCCCCCGTCCGTGCCTCTGGCTGGAGACGCCGGACGCCTCTTGGTCATCGGCGCCGGGGTCGGGGTGGCTTTTGTCCTGCTCGCGGTCCTGCTGATACTCATTTTCTGAGCGGCACGAGCGGCGTTCAGTCGCTTTCGGCGCAGATCATCTCCGGCCCGTCGCCGTTTTCGCTGCTCGCGAAGATCACAACGGGGCCGTCCCATCTCTCGACCACGGCGTACTCCACGGCGACGCCTCCGCGGGCGGTCAGCAAGTAGCTGCCTGCCTGATAGCCTTCGTAGCTCTCCCATTCGCGGAATTCGATGTCGATGGCGCCATCGACGCCCTCGAGCTCGGACTCGACGTAGACAGCGACGGCGGCCGCCGCGAGGGCATTGACCGTCGATCCCCATCCGTAGGCGACGCGGCCGGTCTCTTCGGTGCCGGCGTCGTGGGGAGCGCCGCTCATCCAGGAGATCACGCATTCCTCGTCGGGATACTCAGCCGCGGCGCCGCCGTCCCCACAGTAGAAGCCGGTCCACGGGGACTGGTTGTGCACGAAGTAGGCGATGAGGTTGCCGTCCGCGTCGAAGGCGTATTCGGTGGTGCTCTCGTCGCCTCCATCGGCCAGTTCGACCATCGTGCCCTTTTCGGTGCGGGTGATCTCGACGTCGAAGGTGAAGTCCAGAGCGTCGTCGGGGTCGAGATAGTCGGCGTAGTCGGAGAGGTCTGCGTAGTGGGCGGTCGCGATTAGGACCTCACGGTCGTAGCCCGAGGTCGCGGTGGGGGAGATTCCGAATGAGTCCTCGCTCACCACCGAGGCGTCGAGGCTCTCCCAAAGAATGGAGGCGCAGCCCTCGGTGAACTCGGTCTCCTGGGGGACCTCGATGCCCGTCGTCGGCACCGACGAAACGCACCCGGCGCCATCGCACTCACCCCCGAGGCTGAAGGAGCCCCGGTGCTTGTCTTTGAAGCCCTTGACGATGACTCGGTAGTCGCCCGCCCCGAAGTCACCCGTGATGGCCGATTGCAGCGTCGTATCGTCGGCGTCGTCGTTTCGCTTGATGTAGCGTCCCCAGTTGTCGGCCGGCGCGTCCCGGTGATAGAGGTAGGCCACGGTGTCGAGGTTCCGGTCCCGGGAGCCGACCGTCAGGGTCACCTCGGCGTCTCCCGACAGCGAGAAGTTCCACGCATGGAAACGCTCATCCTCGGTGATCTCGGCCTGGCTGGCCGTATTGCCCAGGCGAAGCTGGCCGTGCTCGGTCGGGTTGCGGAAGCCGTCCGCCTTGCCTTCGATGGGCTGGGCCTCTTCTTCTCCCGAGTCCTTGTCCAAGGTGGTGGCAGCACACCCAGTAAATCCGACGAGGGCGAGGGCAACGGCTAGGGTCAAAGTGAACGAGTGGCGGCGCATGGGAGGGCTCCTTGGTGTAGGGGACGGCTGTCGCAAGGGCCGTGCCGGCGGATCACAGTCAAAAACCCTTCCGCCTCGTCGTTGAGTGGACCCCCGCTGCGCCCTGGTGGCGAGAGCAGTGGCCACTGGGGGCGGTCTGCTTACGCGCCCCCCCCCCAGATGGGACGGTTGCATTGCCCCACCCAGATCCCCGTGGTAGCTCCCGGCCGCCATGACCAGTAGTAAGCGCACCGACATTCGCAACATCGCGATCATCGCCCACGTCGACCACGGAAAGACGACTTTGGTGGACGCCATGCTCCACCAGAGCGGCGTTTTCCGGGCGAACGAGGACGTGGCCGAGCGCGTCATGGACTCAAATGACCTCGAGCGGGAGCGCGGGATCACCATCCTCGCGAAGCACGCCTCGGTGAAGTACGGCGATGTCACGATCAACATCATCGACACCCCGGGCCACGCCGACTTCGGCGGCGAGGTCGAGCGCACCCTGATGATGGCCGATGGCGCCCTCTTGCTCGTCGACGCGGCCGAGGGTCCCTTGCCCCAGACGCGCTTCGTGCTGAGCAAGTCCCTCGAGCTCGGCATGCCGATCCTGGTGGTGATCAACAAGATCGATCGCCACGACGCCCGCGCTGACGAGGTGCTCAACGAGGTCTTCGACCTCTTCTGCGACCTCGAAGCCAAGGACGAGCAGGCGGACTTCACCGTGATCTACGCCATCGGCAAGGATGGCATCGCCAAGGCGAACTTCGACGACGAGGCGACGGACCTCTCGGCCCTGATGGACGCCATCATCCGCGTCGTACCGGGCCCCCCCGGCGACCCGGAGCAGCCCTTCCGCCTGCGCGTGCACAACGTGCTTCACGACGAATATGTCGGCCGCCTCGCGATCGGACGCATCGCCGACGGCCGCCTCGGCCCCGCCCGCCAGATCGTGCACCTCGGGGAAAAGGCGCAGAAGAACGCGAAGACCGGCGCGCTCTTTGGATTCGTCGGCAACGAGCGGGTGAAGGTCGAGAGCGCCTACGCCGGTGACATCGTCGCTGTCGCGGGCATCGACGACGTTCATATCGGCGATACCCTCGCCAGCCCGGACCGCCCCGATCCCCTGCCCCGCATCCACGTCGAAGAGCCAACCATCATGGTGCGCTTCGTCACCAACACCTCCCCCTACGCGGGTCTGAGCGGCAAGTGGATCACCTCCCGCCACCTTCGGGAGCGCCTCTACAAGGAAGCCAAGCGCAACCTGGCCCTCAAGGTGACGGACACGGACTCTCCCGACGCGTTCGACGTCCTTGGCCGTGGTGAGCTGATGCTGACCATCCTCGCCGAGACCATGCGCCGGGAAGGCTTCGAGCTCGCCATGGGCATGCCCCAGGTCGTGGTGAAAGAGGTCGACGGCGTGAAGCAGGAGCCGGTCGAGCTCGTCGTCGTCGACGTCCCGGAAGAGTTCGTCGGCGCCGTGACCACCAGCCTCGGTGGTCGCCGCGGGCAGATGACGAAGATGCAGGCCCTCGGC
>JAFDCW010000347.1 GCA_019312705.1 Deltaproteobacteria bacterium | reverse complement strand
TGGTACTGGTACGTCTGCTCGAAGCGCAGCATGTCGCCGGCCGTGCCACCGGCGATGGTGGGGACCTTCGGCAGGTCCGCTTCGAGGCTTTCGATGAGCGCCCGGCAGTTCCCACGGATGCCGTCGGGGAAGAGCAGCAAGAGTCCGTCTTCGGTCGCATCACCCGAGAGCTGAGCTGCGAGCTCCTTCCCGGCTTCCCGGGAAGCTTCGCCGAATCCGGGGACCGAGTAGGTCCGGAAGACGAGGTCGTCCGACGCGATGGCCAACACGGCGACGACGTGGCTGTCCTCCTCGGACCCCGCTTCGGTGATCACCCCCTCCGCAGAACAACCCGAGATGTTTTCCGAACCGAGGACCTCGGTGACCCCCGCCATGAGCGCCTCTTGATCGTGCCCGGCGGTGGCAAAGACGACGATCAGAGACGACGGATGCCCCTCGAGGCTCTCCCGTGCCACCTCGGAAGCCTCACGGCCCGCAGCACGGCTATCGAAATTGCGGCTGCGGCCGACCCCAGCTCTGGTTCCCATCTCATCCCCCCGGCGAGAGTGCATTGTATACTGCTACCGTGCCCAATCGCGGTGAGTTCACGTTCCGGGGGCTGCAGGCCCGCCGTGAACGGCCTCTGAGGCCACGCCGAGCCTCCTCGGGCGAAGGTGCTATCCTCCGTGGCCATGAGCTTGCGCCGCGTCTTGTTCTTCGCAGCCGCTTTGTCCCTCGCCGGCTGTGCGTCGAATACCAACCCCCCCCCGGGTGAAGACACCGGGATCGCCATGGACGCGGCCCCGGACACCGCGCCGACCGATAGCGGAACCGATAGCGCACCGCCAGACGATGTCGGCCCGGCCGATACGAGTACGCCGCCGCCGGACGCCGAGCCCGCGTGCGCGTGTCCGCCGCTGCCGGCATGCGCATCGCCGGCCGCGGACTCACCGGTCTTCACGCCGACCGGGAGCGAGTACATAGACCAGCTCTTCAGCGTGCTCGCCTGCGCCGATACCACCCTCGACGCGGCCCTCTACCTGACGAGCTGGGATTGCGTCGTCGATGCGTTCGAGACGAAGCTCGCCGATGACGCCGACCTCGTGATGCGCCTGGTCATCGACGACGACCAGTGCCCGCTGCTCGCCGGGGGCGTGCGCGATTGCCCCCTCGCCCGGATCGCGACTCACCCCCGGGTGACCATCGTCGACGACGACCGCTCGGCGTTCATGCATCACAAGTTCATCGTCGCCGACAGCACGCGAGTCTGGGTGTCCTCTGGAAACATGAGCCGCACCAGCTTCTGTACCGACATGAACAACTCTCTCGTCGTCGAACAGGCGGAGATCGTCGCCGGCTACGAGGCACACTTCGAAGAGATGTTCGCCGGAACCTTCAGCCCGCAACCGGTCGAGGCTCCGGTCACCGGCGGCGCCTACACCCTCTACACCAGCCCCCGGTCACCGGCGACGTCCCCATCACCGTGGTTCGACGCTCTCATCGCCGCGATCGACGCCTCGACGACCTCCGTCGACGTGATGATCAGCGCCTGGACCCGGACCGAGGTTTCCGACGCCCTCGTCCGCGCCCGAGGCCGCGGAGTCACCATCCGCGCTTTGGTACGCACCTCCTACGTCGACGATCCCCCGGCGATGGCCCTCATCGCCGCCGGCGCCGAGGTCCGCCACGGCAACGTGCACAGCAAGGTCGCCATCATCGACAGCCACCTGGTCGCCACCGGCTCCCCGAACTGGTCTGCAAACGCCTGGAGCAACAGCGAAGCGAGCCTCTGGGTCGACGATGCGGGCATCGCCGCGGCCTACATCGCCGAACTCGACCGAGCCTGGCCCCTCGCGTCGATGCCCTGAGCTACGCCCGCAAAACGGCAAGTTGCGACGCCTATAAACATGGGAGCGCGGGGGCGCACCACTCGCCCGTATTGGTCGGGGGCACGACCACCAGGAGAGCCCGTTCCGCGCCGAGGACGCGGCCGTCGCTGCGCTTGACGAGGTAGCGGAACGGGTAGCCCCGGAGGCAGGGCTCGAAGAGGTCGCCGCCCTCGAAGGTGAAGGTCGTCTCGAAGTTGAGCTCGGTGGTACCGACGACACCGCGAAAGACCCCGGCCTCGGCTTCGATGACGGCGACGTTGTCCGGGGGGTCTGCGAAGAGGGCGACCGAGTCCTGCCAGAAGTCGTCGGCGGTCAGACCATTGGCGTCTTGGGCCGGAAGCGCCTCGAAGGCGCCGGTGTAGTCCTCGCCGGAGCCCCGGATGACGAGGGCCACCGGCACCCGCACCGTCGCGCCGGGCTCGGCGAGGAGTTCGAAGACCTCCTCCTCCTGAGGGATCGCCGCAATGAGCGGGTTGTAGCCGAACGCCACCTCGACGAAGTCGCTGAAGCCGTCGTCGTCGGTATCGGGGCCGAAGACGTCGGTGGCCCGATTGATCTCGTTCATGTTGCAGAGGCCGTCGCCGTCCTCGTCGCCGTAGGGATCGACGCCCATGCCGGAGTCCCTGACGCTTCCGTCCCCCCCGTCCGCCCACGTCGTCGTTTCGGGGCAGCCCGTGAGCATCAGGGCCGGGGCGACCGCTGAGAGCACCAAGAGCACGGCCATTCGATTCAGCATCCGGTACGAAGCGTGTCGCCCCCCGTCGGTGGGGTCAATCGGCGAGACGGCGAGGCCAACCTTCGGGCAATCGTCCTGCCGGCCGACCGCGCGGCTGGCCCTGGCCGCGGCTGCCCTTCGAGCGTGGACGATGGGCCCTTTCCGCGGTAGATCCGCGGCCTCACGGAGGCGATATGGCGTTGAATCCCGAGGCCGAAGGCCACACGACAAAAGAGCTCACCCACGAGTACGACTGGCGTGACGTCGCGCTCTACGCCCTGGGCGTCGGTGCCAAGCGCAGCGAACTCGACTACCTCTACGAGAAGCGGGGGCCGATGGTGCTGCCGACCTACGCGGTCGTACCGGCTTTCTTCGTCAATCGGCTGCTCTTCGACATCGTCGGCGGGGACCTCCTCGGCGTCGTGCACGGCGGCCAGGGCATCCGCCTGCACAAACCCTTCGCGCCGAGCGGTAAGCTCAAGACCATCGGCAAGGTCGCCGGCATCTACGACCTCAAGCGCATGGCGACGTCGGTCGTCACCACCGAGACCCGCGACGAGGACGGCGACCTCGTGTGCGAAACCGAGTGGAACATCATCTACCGCCTCGACGGCGGCTTCGGCGGCAAAGCGCCGCCTCGGACTCGGAAGGTGCGCCCCCCCGAGCGCGACCCCGACTTCGTGGTCGAAGAAAAGACGTCCGAAGAACAGGCCCTGCTCTACCGCCTCAACGGGGACCTCAACCCGCTGCACGCGGACCCCGCGATCGGTGAGAAGGCCGGCTTCGGCCACCCGATCCTCCACGGCCTCTGCACCTACGGCTACGCCTGCCGCGCTGTGATCAACAGCGTCTGCGAAGGTGACGCCTCACGCATGAAGGCCTTCAACGGCCAGTTCCGCAAGCCCGTCTGGCCCGGCGATACCATCATCACCGAAGGCTGGAACGAAGACGGAAAGGTCATCGTTCGGTCGTCCTGCAAAGAGCGCCCGGGCGAGTACGGCTTCACCAACGCGTGGGCCGAAGTCGACTGACAGCGGGGGCCTTGCGTTTCATCACGTGACGGGGCGAGGACGGGAGCACTTCGCCGTATGCTCCCGCTCCCCTTCAACCCCAATTCCAACCGAGGAATCACCGCATGAACAAGCTCCCGAAGGAAATCTGGATCGTCGCGGCCAAGCGCACCCCCTTTGGGACCCTCAGCGGGGCCCTCAAGAAGGTCAGCGCCATCGACCTCGCAGTTCACGCGAGCAAAGCAGCGATCGCCCAGGCGGGCCTCGACCCCGCCGACATCGACCAGTGCATCCTCGGGAACGTGCAGCAGACGAGCCCCGACGCCATCTACGGCGCGCGCCACGTCGGCCTCAAGGCCGGCTTGCCCATCGACAAGCCGGCCCTCACCGTCAACCGCCTCTGCGGGTCGGGCTTTCAGGCGGTGGTCAGCGCCGCCGAGCAGATCATCCTCGGCGAGGCCAAGGCCGTGCTCGCCACCGGCGCCGAGTCCATGAGCCAGGCGCCCCACGTCATCTACGGCATGCGCGACGGCGCCGCCCGCTTCGGCCAGCCGCCGAAGATGAACGACTCGCTCTGGGACTCCCTCACCGACAGCTACTGCAATACGCCGATGGCGGTGACCGCCGAGAACCTCGGCGACAAGTACGGGATCACCCGCGAAATGGCGGACGCCTTCGCGCTCCAGTCCCAGCAGCGCTGGGCCGCGGCCCAGGAGTCTGGCGGCTTCGCCGACGAGTTGGCGCCGATGGAGATCCCGTCACGGAAGAAGACCATCACCGTCGACCGCGACGAGCACCCGCGGCCCCAGACGACGATCGAAGACCTGGCCAAGCTGCGCCCGGTCTTCAAGAAGGACGGCATGGTCACCGCCGGCAACGCCTCGGGCATCTGCGATGGTGCCGCCGCCCTGCTCGTCGTCGACGGGGAGTGGGCCAAGGACCGTGGCCTCACGCCGCTGGCGAAGCTCGTCCAGTGGGGCGTCGCGGGGGTCGAGCCGACGCTCATGGGCATCGGCCCCGTGCCCGCCATCCGTGGCGCCCTCGACCGCGCCGGCCTCAAACAAGATGACGTCGACCTCTTTGACATCAACGAGGCCTTCGCCCCGCAGTTCCTCGCCTGCCAGAAGGAGCTCGGCCTCCCCGAGGACCGGACCAACGTGAATGGCGGCGCCATCGCCCTCGGTCACCCCCTCGGCGCCACTGGCGCGCGCATCACGACCAACCTCATCTACACGATGAAGAAGCGCGGCAAGAGCCTCGCCGTGGGCTCCGCGTGCATCGGCGGCGGCCAGGGCATCGCGGTCGTCCTCGAAAGCGCAGGCTGAGGCGGTGGCCGATACGCCGAGCGCGGACGCCGCAGAGCTGATCTACGATTGGAACGAGGTCGACCGCAAGGGGACGGTCTTCGGCGAGAAGTGCTTCGAGTTGCACGACGAGACGCTCCGCGACGGCATCCAGAACCCGTCGGTGGTGGACCCGGGCATCGGCGACAAGCTCGAAATCCTCCACCTGATGGACGAGCTCGGGGTCTACAGCTCGGACGTCGGCCTTCCCGGGGCGGGACAACGCGCCTTGGAGGACGTCACCCGCCTCGTCCAAGAGATCGTCGACCAGAAGCTCTCGATCATCCCCACCTGCGCGGGCCGCACCATGATCAGCGACATCAAGCCGATGGTCGAGGTCAGCCAGAAGACGGGGCGCCCCGTCGAGGTGATGACCTTCATCGGCAGCTCGCCGATCCGCAAGCTCGCCGAAGACTGGTCGAGCGAGCTGATCATCGGGCGATCCGTCGAAGCCATCGACTTCGCCGTCAAAGAGGGGCTCCCGGTCACCTTCGTGACCGAGGATACGACCCGGTCCCGACCGGAGCTGCTCTCGGACCTCTTTCGGGCAGCGATCGACCACGGCGCGACGCGCCTCTGCGTCTGCGACACGGTCGGCCACGCCACCCCGGACGGCGTGAAGAACCTCCTGCACTTCACCCGCAACGTCATCGAGGGCGCCGGCGCGTCGGACACCGTCAAGATCGACTGGCACGGCCACAACGACCGGGGCCTCGGCCTCGTC
>JAFDCW010000346.1 GCA_019312705.1 Deltaproteobacteria bacterium | reverse complement strand
CCTTGGGGTCGAACAGCGCGCGAAATGCCTCCCGGTAGTCCCGGGCCCCCACCAAGTCGGCCACGGAGCGCTGCACGATCCGCGCGACACGACCCGGGTCGTGGCCCCCCTTGCCGAACACCTTGGTGTCGGACCGGGAGACAACCTTCGCACCGAGGGATCCTTTGTGAGACTTTGTCGCGCCGCGCTTTTTCTTTTTGGGCCCTCCCCTGTCGGACGCCGAGCAGGACGCCTCGAACCCCGCGAGCACACCGAGGGACACCCCCGCCGCCGCGAGGCAGGTGCGGCCCACGAACTCCCGGCGAGTGACCTTGTCGTGACGCTTGCAGGACATGGCTTGACTATACCATGCAAGGCCCCAGCCTCACCCCTAGCCCCTCTCCATTAAATGGAGAGGGGGAACGGAAGAGCGGCTCGGCAGAAACAGGGGGGTGAGGCTTTACTCCCACGGCATCATTCGATAGTGCACATATAGAATAGGGACTACTATGTCACAGCACCTGGAAACGACGACGGGGAATCACATTTGCTAACACGCTGCCGCCAGATACTGCTCGCCGCCTACGCTTGCGCCGTCGCCCTGGGCTGCTCCCAGACCGGCGTGCCCGCCGACTCGACCGATGGCGGCGTCATCCCCGTTCTGGCCGAGGCCTGCGACGGTTTGGACAACGACCGGGACGGTCTGGTCGACGAGGACTTCAAAGGAGACGACGGCACCTACCTCGACGACCGGCACTGCGGCGCTTGCAACGTCGCTTGCGTCGCCGACGAGGTCACCGAGGAGTCCCACTGCGAGGTCACCGACAACGGCCCCGCCTGCCGGGCCACGGCGTGCGTCGAAGGCTACGTCCCGGCCGACTCGTCGAACTGCGTCTCCCGCACCGCGCACCTCTGCAGCGAATGCCTCGACGACGGAGAGTGCGGCGGCTTCGAGGGGGCGCTCTGCGTCGAGCTCGAGGGAGAATTGCGCTGCACCGTGGCCTGCGACCCCTTCACCCCCTGCCCCGAGAGCTACTTCTGCAGCGCCGTGGGCCACTGCGTGCCCCCTTCGAGGAGCTGTCGCTGCGGCCCCGGGGACGACTTCTTCCTCGCCTGCTCCATCGACGTGGACGGCGCCGACTGCCTGGGCAAGGCGATCTGCGACGACGGCGTGCTCTCCGAATGCACCGGTGACGACGAGGTCTGCGACGGCCTCGACAACGACTGCGACGGCGAGACCGACGACCCCTTCGTCGGCCCCGGCGGTTTCCTGAGCGTGGACATCCGCAACTGCGGCGCCTGCGGCGTCGACTGCACCTTGAACCCCCTGCCCGAGCGGGACATCACCTGCGGCGGCCCGGCCACCAGCCCCCTGTGCGCCCTCGAATGCGCCGACTCCCTCGACGGCATCCAGCCCGGCGACCTGCTCGACGCCGACCTCGACCTGGAGAACGGCTGCGAATGCGAGGTCAAGTCTCTGAGCGACGACCACGGGACGGACACCCCGGGGGGCGACGGAATAGACACCAACTGCGACGGGGCCGACGGAGTCGTGTCGGGGAGCTTCTACGTGGTTCCGGACGGGGATGACAACAACCCCGGCTCCCACCTCTTTCCCATGGGGAGCGTCTCGGCAGCGGTGGAGGCGGCCTCGGCCACCCTGGGCTCGGACTTCGAACGACCCGACGTGCTGGTCGCCGCCGGCGCCTACGAGGAGGTGCTCGTGGTGCACGAGGGGGTCAACGTCCTCGGCGGCTACCGGACCGACTTCTTAGAGCGCGACCCGGCCCGCTTCGTGACCGAGATTCGCGCGCCCTCTTGGGACGCAGCTCCCGGTGGTGCCGCGCTGATCGCCAACGACGTGGGCTACACGGCCGAGACACGGATCGACGGGGTCCGGATCAAGGGCGCCTCCGCCCCTGGCGACGGGAGGCTCAACGCCTTCGGCGCCTACCTCGAGGGCTGCGGGGGCCTGCTCACCATTTCCGACTCGATCGTGCACGCCGGAGACGGAGCCGATGGCGAGGCCGGGGGCGACGGGGCGGCGGGCCTCTCCCCGGATGACTCGTCCAACGCGGGGAAGAAGCCCCGGGTGGCCGAGGAGAACGGCGGCCACACCTGCATCAAGGGAGCCGACAACACGGTGCGTGGCGGTCGCTCGGAGAGTGTCTCCTGCGGCAGCGCCAACGTGAGCGGCGGCAACGGCGGCGACAGCGTCTGCCCTGGCAACACCTTCACCAACCAGGCGGACGGCAACGGTGGCTCGGGCCCCGCGGGCACCCCAGGCGGCGGCGGGGGCTCGGGGGGATGGAACGCCAACGGGCCGATCTTCGGCGACACCTACGGCGGCTGCGGCAAGACCGTTTGCTGCGACCTGGCCGACTTCCTGGTGGACGGGGACTACGAGACCGCCGGGGACGGTCAACCCGGGCGCTCCGGGAGCGAGGGCAACGGCGGACAACGCTGCGACGACCCGGTTGGCGCGCTGGCCGACTCGAGCTGGCAGGCGTCCCGGGGAACCGCGGGAACCAGCGGCAAGCCCGGCTCGGGAGGCGGCGGGGGCGGCGCTGGCGGGGGCGCGGCGATGGACTGGGTCGAGGACGACTGCCCCTTCACCGACGGCATCGGCGGGGGCGGGGGCTCGGGGGGCGCTGGAGGCTGCGGCGGTAGCGGCGGCTCGCCGGGGACCTCGGGTGGACCGTCGGTGGGTATCGTGGTGGCCGTGCTGCCTGCCCCGGGAAACCCCGCCGACGCGCCGGTCATACGACAGGTGATCATCCGCGTCGGCGACGGGGGCGACGGCGGACACGGAGGACACGGGGGGGACGGCGGTCAGGGAGACCGAGGCGCCTCCGGTGGCTCCCTCGAACCGGAGGAGCAGATCATCCCACCCTTGGCCGGGGCCACAACAGGGGGACACGGCGGCGCCGGCGGCTCGGGTGGGGGTGGCGGTGGCGGCGGCGGCGGTTGCGGCGGGACGAGCGCCGGTATCTGGATCATCAACGCGAGCGCGGCTCCCCCGACGACGACCGAGACCTACAAGAACGTCAACACCTTCGCCAACGGCTCCCCGGGACAGGGCGGCGAAGGGGGGGGCGGCGGCGAGAGCGGCGCGGACGGCCGCGAGGGAGAGGTGCATCGTGTCATCGAGAGGTAGCACCGCGGCCCTGATCGCCGCGTTCCTGCTCGCGGGGGCCTGTCACGACACGGCCACCGGCTCCCTCGAGGCGTGCAACCACAAAGACGACGACTGGGATGGGCGCACCGACGAGGAGTTCAGAGACAGGGACGGCCGTTACCATACCCTCGAGCACTGCGGCGACTGCGGTATCGACTGCGCGGCTGTCTTTCCCTCGGCGGCGGAGGTGGGCTGCGAGGCCGGCGAAGGCGGGTTCCGGTGCGAGATCATCTCCTGCACCGTGGGCACCCACCTGGTGGGCACGTCCCATTGTGCTGCGGACAGCTCCGCCCTCTGCCTGCCCTGCGTCGAGGACGACGACTGCGCCATCGCCGATCCGGGGGCGGCCTGCCTCACCTTCGAGGCCGGGGAGCGACGCTGCGGTCCAGCTTGCGACGCCACCGACGCTTGCGACCCGGGGTTCGACTGCGAGGGCGACGACGGGGACTCCCACTGCCGGCCGACGAGCGGGCGCTGCGGCTGCACCCCGGACCAGGAGGGGTTGAGCTTCGGTTGCTGGATCGAGAGCCCGGGGGGCGACCACGCCTGTCACGGCACCGCGATCTGCGACGGCCTGGAGCTCGGCGATTGCGAGCTCAACCACAGCGACATTTGCGACGGTCTCGACAACGACTGCGACGGGGAGACCGACGAGGAGTTCATCGTCGACGGCTTCTACCTGACCGAGGAGCACTGCGGCGCCTGCAACCACCCCTGCGCCCCGCTCGCGCCCCACACCGTCTCGTCCTGCGTGCGCGACGGAGACGGCACCGCCTGCCTCAGGGAGTGCGAGTCGGGTTTCGTCGACCTCGATGGCGCGGCGCTCAACGGCTGCGAGTGCATGCGCGCCGACTCGGAGTGGCCCCCCATCGCCCTCGGGGGCGACATGAACTGCGACGGCTCCGTCGACCCCACAGACGACTTTGTCTTCGTCTCCCGGTCGGGCGCCGACGCCAACCCCGGCACCCTCGAAGAGCCGGTGCGGACCATCGGCCGGGGCATCGAGATCGCCACCCCCGCGAGCAAGACGGTGCTCGTGGCTCAAGGGAGCTATGACGAACAGGTCGTGCTCGAGGACGGGGTCTCGGTCTACGGCGGCTACCGCTCCGACTTCGCCGCCCGGGACATCGCCCTGATGGAGGTCATCGTCGAGCACGTGAGCGGCCCCCCGGGGCACCCGGTGCTCGTGGCCGAGGGGATCCAGGCAGCCACCGAGGTGACCGGGATGGTGCTCGTCGGTTCCGACGCGATGGAGGCGGGCGCCGGTTCCACGACGGTGCTGTTGAGCCTCTCTTCGAGCGGGCTCGGTCTGAGGGATCTCAAGGTCGTTGCCGGTCTGGGGGCGAGCGGGAGGAGCGGTCGCTCCTCAACCGTGATCATGGACAAGGACCTCGGCGGCATCAAACCGGCCCAGCTCGACGGGACGAAGGGCAAGGACGGCGAGGACGGCATCTCCGTCGGCTCCGCGAGCTGTTTCGGCTTGCGCGGGGACGGGGGCGGCGCCGGAAGCAAGGTCTGTCCCATCACCGACGAGAGCGTATCCGGGGGTCGAGGCGGCGACGCCAGCTGTCCCAACACCGGTTGCGCGGTCGGCCTACCCTGCCCCAACTCGGGCTGCTCCGACTTCACCAGCTCGAGCGGGGAATGCGACTTCGACGCGATCTACGCCGCCGCGGTACCCAACCCGCCGGCGGAGGACGGCAGCGGCGAGGGCGCCGGAGAGGCTGGTGAGCTGACCTACGACGCAGCCACCACCCGGATGGGTTCCAACTTCTGCGACGACAACCCCACCCTGCGCCGCGAGGGCGACAACGGCGGCGCCGGGCGGTCCGGAGACGACGGTGAGCGGGGAGACGGGTGCGACGAAGCGGCGAGCGGCTTCGACGTGGAGACCGGTCTCTGGTCGGCGGGGGACGGCACCGGCGGGCGTCGGGGGGACGACGGCGCGGGAGGAGGAGGAGGCACCCAGGGCAACGGCTACGACGCCTTGGCTGGGGCCTCGGGTATCTTCGACGATCATATCGGTGGCGCCGGCGGAGGTGGCGGTTCGGGGGGCTGCGGCGCGGTGGGTGCCGAAGGGGGCGCCGGAGGCGGCGGCTCCATCGGAGTGGCGATCATCGTCCCGCCCTCGGGAATCGGTCCCTTCATCGACAACGTGCGCATCATCCCGGCCCGCGGGGGAGACGGGGGCAACGGCGGCATCGGCGCAGCGGGAGGCACCGCCGGTTCCGGTGGCCAGGGGGGAGACGGCAACTTCTGGTGCGCGCGACGCGGCGGCAAGGGAGGCGACGGCGGTCGAGGGGGAGACGGGGGGGGCGGCGGCGGCGGGTGCGGCGGTTCAACCTCCGGTTTTCACGTCGTGCCCGTGGGCTTCGTCGACCTCTCTCCTTATGTGGCGGAGATCACCGGGGCCAACACGGTGGACGCCATGCCCTCGGCGGGAAGCGCCGGCAAGGGGGGCTTCTCCCCCGGGCAAACGGGGCACAACGGCGCCGCGGGTAGCGCGAAGGCGTTCAGACT
>JAFDCW010000345.1 GCA_019312705.1 Deltaproteobacteria bacterium | reverse complement strand
AGGTAGAGGGCCTGTTTGAGGGCGTTCGCGGCTTCGGCGGGGCGCCGGGCGCGGCGGAGGCTGTCGCCGAGGAGGGTCCAGGTCTTGGCGTCACCGCCGTGGGCGATGAGCTCGCGGAAGACGAGGGCCGCCTTGCGGTGCTCTCCTCGCTTCGACGCTTTCCTCGCGCGACGTCGCAGGAGATCGGTGGGGGTGTCTTCGAGGAGAACCGCCGTCCGTAGCCGTAGCTTGCCTCGCCTTCGTCTCGCCATGACGCCCTCCCTCGCTTCTCGCCCAATGCCCGTCAGCAACGGGCCGACGAATGAGAGAAGCCTGATGGAGCGCGGGGCGCCAAGTTTTTGACAAGCAACGGCCCTCAGAAGAGGAACTGGTCTTCGAGCTGGAGGACGTTGAGGTTGCGCCGCTTGATCTTCGCCAGCTCGCGCTCGACCGGGCCTTGGAACACGGGCTTGATGTGAAAGAGCAGCACCGGGATGTCTTCGGCAGGGAGCTTCGAGAGCTCCTTCGCCAGGGTCTTCGGGGTGTGGTGACCAGAGACGTGGGCGAGATCCGTCTGGTCGCTCGGGAAGCTCACTTCCATCAAGATGGCCCGGAGGTCCTCGCGCTCCCGGAGCACCTCCCAGAAACGGTCGGTCGGGCCCGTGTCTCCGCTGTAGGCGATGGACGAAGTGCCGTCCGACACCACGAACCCGGCGGTCTCGATGGTATGGGAAACGAGCACCGGCTTGATCTCGAGGCCGGCGAGGACGGTCGGCTCCTCGGGGTGGATCATCTGCCAACGAATGGTGGGGCCCTGGGAAGTGTCGATGTTCGCGAAGTCGGGCCAGAGCAGGTCGTTGAAGAAGTGTTTGCGCAGGGCGCCTATGGTCGCCGGGGTCCCCGCGATGATCAGCGGAGGGCCATCCTGCTGACAACGATTGTCAGCGATGGTGGCCAGGTCACGGACGTGGTCCATGTGGGCGTGGCTCACCACGACGGCCTCGATCTTTTGCTGCTCGTCGAGGGTCAGAGTGTTGGTGAGCGCGCCGGCATCGATGGCGAGGCGATCATTGACGAGGAAACTCGACGTCCGATGTTTCGGCGTCTCTCCCCCGTGGCAGCCCAGGACCTTCAGCTCCATCAGTCCTCCCCGTACTTCTGCTGCATTTCGAGGAACTCGAGGAACTCCTGCAGTCGCTCGATGTCGGAGACTTCGATCGAGTCGGCGTGTTTGGTGATGATGCCGAGGCGCACGACGCGATTGAGGACGCCGTCGACGGCGGAGACGGGCAGGCCCACCTGCTGGGCGAGGCCCTCGGAGTCGAGGGGCACGCTGACGCTCCCGTCGCTGCGCTTCACGCCGGAGACCGCGGCCTCCCGGGAGAGACCGAGGATGACCCGGGCCTTGGGATCCTCGTGCATGAGGATCTCGATGAGCAGGTTCGCTCCGTCGAGGCGCCGGGCGAGCTTCTTGATGAGCCGGACGGCGATCTCGGCGTTGCTGACGACCATCTGCTGAAGGGTCTTGCCGTCGAGAACTAGGAGCTCGGCGTCTTCGACGACCTCGGCGGTCGCCGTGCGCGGCTTCTGATTCAGGATGGCCATCTCGCCGAGAAACTCCCCGGCCCCGAGGATCGCCAAGGTCTTCGTCTGGTCGTGCACGGCCTTGGTGATCTTCACCCGGCCGGTTTGGATGACGTAAAGCTTGTCGCCGACGTCGTGCTCCCGGAAGAGCACCGTGCCCACCGGACACTGCTTTCCGAAGCGCGCGAAGAGCTGGTCACCATCCGACATGAGCAGGCGATCCTAGCGCGGCCCAAAGAGCTATGTCCACGAACCCGCAGCCATCGGCGGGCCTATGCGAAAGTTTCCGGAAGACCGGCGGCGATTCCTCCGCGTTCGATCCGTAACCCGTTGAAATCACGAGGCCCGAGCAGAGGGGGCCCCGGGCGAGCCTCAGGTCCCGAGCAGCCAGGCTTCGGCTTCGGCCTCTTCGTGGAAGGCCCGAACGAGGATTCGATTTCGTTGCCCCGTGCGCTCAGCGCGCCCGATATTGCGTGCCTCGGTCTGAATCAGCGCCGCGCGATCCACGTGCTCACAAAGCCAAGTCCACATCGCAGCCCGCAGCCACTCGTCCGAGGGCTCGGTCTCGCGGTTGTCGAAGATCGCCCATCGGGTGCCGGCGCGATCCATGGCGGCGCCGATGTCGCGCTGCATGGCCTCGAGCTGGTTGGCCGAGCCCACGAGCCCGCGCTGCCAAACGAATACGTAGCCCGCGCGGACCTCTACGCGGACCTCGAACTCAGTCTGTTCCGTCGTCATCGCGGGCACAGGCTAGCAGCTTCTGAGCGCGACGTTGACGAGGGAGGTCACCGAGAGCGACACCGCCGGCGAGGCCGGGCCGCGGCAGGCGATCACATCTCAGCGAGCCGCGCCGCCGTGGCGCGAGCCCGGGAGGGGTCGAGGGCGACATGCAGGCGCAGCAGGCGCAGGTCCTGGGGGGTGTCGACGTCGTACCAGGGCGGCAGGAGGGCGACGGTCACGCCGGCGGTGCGGGCCCGCTTCAAAGTGTCGGCGAGGCAGTGGCGGGTCGAGTAGCGGACGCCTCGGAATACGTCGGGGACGTTGTCGCGAACTCCGACCAGATAGTATCCACCGTCGGCGCTGGGACCGAGGACCAGGTCGGCGGATTCGAGGGCGTCGCGGGCGGCGACCAGGTGGGCGGCCGGCAGGGTTGGCACATCGGTCCCGATGACCAGGCCGCGGCCCCGGGCTCGAACGGCCGCCTCGAGAGCGGCGGCCATGCGCCCTCCGAGGTCGAGGTCGGGCTGACGTGTGCGGCGAAGCTCGGGACAGAGGCCGCGGATGAAGGGATCGTCGAGATCGCCTGCCACCCAGAGCTCGGGCTCGAGGCCCGGGGCACCGCGGCACCGCGCGACCACATCTTCGACAAACGCCTCGTAGAGGGCGGCGGCACCGATGGAACCGAGGGACGGGGTCAGACGGGTCTTGGTCGTGCCGGGCCGGGGGGGCCGGAGGAAGACGGCGATGGGTGCAAACGTCATGACGCCGGCCGGGCGTAGCGTGCGAGCGTCCAGAGGATCTTGCCGCTGGCGAGGACCGTGCCCTTCACCGTCCCGCTGACCTTGGACTCGCCGATCCGCCGGCGGTACGCGACGGGCACCTCGAGGTGGCGGAGCCCGATCTGGGCCGCCTTGATCTGCATCTCGACCGTCCAGCCGAAGTTTTCGTCGCGCATCTCGAGGGCTGTGAGGGCGCTCCAGGTGATCGCCCGGAAGGGCCCGAGATCGGTGTAGCGGGCGCCGTAGACCCCGCGCAGCACGCCGCAGGCGACGGCGTTGCCGACGAGCTGCTGGGGCGTGAGGCTGCCGCGCTCGCGGCGACCGAGGGTCCGGGAGCCGATGACGAGGTCGGCCTGGCCCCGGAGGAGGGGCTCGACGAGGCGGTTCATCTCGGCCGGGTGGTCGCTGTAATCGCCATCGAGGAAGACCACGACGTCCGGGGGGTCGTCAGCGAGGTGGGCGAGGGCCGCGAGGCATGCCGCGCCGTAGCCGCGGTTTGGCTCCGATACCACCTCGGCGCCGGCAGCCAAGGCGACCTCCGCCGTACGATCACGGGAGCCGTTGTCGGCGACGATGACCCGACGGACGAGATTTCCCGGGATCTCCTCGAGGACCCGGGGCAGAGCCCGCTCTTCGTCGAGGGCGGGGATGATGACGTCGATCTTGGGCACCGGCGACGAAGGATACGACACCAGAAGCGGGGTGTTACCCTCGCCTCGATGGCTCGCAATGTTTCGCCCTCCTCGTTCGCCCTCGCGGCGGCGGCACTCACCTTCACCCTCGCGGTGGCCGCCTCCATGCCGGGGCAGGCCGGTGCCCAAACGTCGAGCCAAGACTCGGGCCATGACGGTGAACCCGAGCATATGCAGGAACCCGAGCGGGAGATGCCCGACCGCCCAACCTCGGGGGATTTGTCCCTCTTCAGCGGCCGTACCATCTCCAAGGGCGATACGACCCTCGCCGCAGGAGTCGCGTGGCCGAGCATCTGGGCGGGCATCTGGCTCGCCCCGAGCTCAACCCTGAGCATCGGCATCCAGGGTCACGTCTACTACGGCTCGCCGCTCATGGGCTTCAACTCGGGGGCTGGCTTCGGCCTCACCGTGCCGATACGCCTACACCTCTGGGGCGACGGAATCCTCGATTTCTCCCTCACCGCCGAGCCCGGGGTGGTCCTCGGCGAAGGGCAGTTGGTCGGGCAGACCGGCATCTACCAGGATAGCTTCGGCTACGGCATCTACGGCCTCATCGGCGGCGTCCTCGGCGCCCAGCTGAGTGACGCCTTCACCGTCAGCCTCGGGGCCGCCGGGCAGATCGGGTACGTGCATACGCCGTCCCGGAACGTCTCGGCGATCTCACCCATCGGCGGCATCGTTGGCACCTTGAGCGTCGAAGCGGCGATGTCCCGGGACACTCTGATCTTCCTGAACATGCGCGGGGGCGTCGGCTTCTCGGACGGCCTCTTCGACAGCCAGGCGATGCTCAGCGCCTGGCTGGGTCTCGCCTACCTGCTATGACAGGTTCCCCACGATCATGGCTCGTACCATTCATTTCATCAGCCTAGGCTGCGCGAAGAACCGCGTTGATACGGAGGTGATGCTCGGCGTCGGGGACGACGCGGGGTACGAGCTCGTGGCCTCGCCGGAAGACGCCGAGGTGATCGTGGTCAATACGTGCGGGTTCATCGGGCCCGCCAAAGAGGAGTCGGTCGATACGATCCTCGAGATGGGCCAGCTCAAGGACACCGGTCGCTGTGAGCAGCTCGTCGTCGCCGGCTGCCTCTCCCAGCGCTACCCGACCGAGCTGGCCAAAGAGATGCCCGAAGTCGACCACTTCCTCGGGTCGAGCGACATGCTCAAGCTCAGCGACGTGCTCGAAGGAGGCGCCCCGCGCATGTTGGTCGGCAACCCCGCCGACTGGACCATCCGGGCGACGGACCCGCGGCGCCTTTCGCTCAGGTCCCACAGTGCCTTCGTCAAAATCGCCGAAGGCTGCAACCGGACGTGTTCCTTCTGCGCCATCCCGGCCATTCGCGGCAAGCAGCGGTCTCGCCCCGTCGACGACGTGGTCGCCGAGGTGCGAAATCTCGTCGCCAACGGCCTCGTCGAGGCCAACCTCGTGAGCCAGGACACCATCGCCTACGGCCGCGACATCGACGGAAAACCCACCCTCGCCGAACTGGTGAACCAGGTGGCCGCGGTCGACGGTCTCGCGTGGACCCGACTGCACTATCTCTATCCCGAGAACCTCACCGACGAGCTCGTCGATGCCGTAGCCGGCAACGACAACGTGCTGCCGTACATCGACATGCCGCTCCAGCACGCGGCGACGAACATGCTCCGCCTCATGCGCCGGGGCCACGGCGGCGACCGCCTCTACCGGGTCGTCGAGAAGCTGCGCGAGCGCATCCCCGACATGGTCTTTCGCACGACCTTCATCGTCGGCCACCCCGGCGAGACCGACGACGACTTCGACGAGCTCTTCCGCTTCGTCGAATGGGCCGAGTTCGACCACGTGGGCGTGTTCGTCTATTCCCACGAGGAGGGCACCAGGAGCGGTGAGACGGAGGACTCCGTCACCGAGGAGGTCAAGAACCAGAGGCACCGACGGCTGATGAGCCTCCAG
>JAFDCW010000344.1 GCA_019312705.1 Deltaproteobacteria bacterium | reverse complement strand
CGATTCCGCGGAGAAGACCCTGACCGGGCTCCCCGAGGGCGTGCTGCTCGCCGCCTGCGCCGAGACCATGCACTGGCTCGTCCTCGACGCCGTGGGCGAACGCTTCGTCGACCGGGACCCGGTCGTCGAAAAGCTCGTGCTCAACCACGGCACCGCAGACGAGACCATCGCACGCATCGCGCTCAAGTGCTCGGAGCGCATCAGCGAGGCCATCGCGGTCAACCAGCAGCGCATCCTCGCCGCACCGTCGATCATCGAATCGCTCTACAAGAACGAGAAGACCCGCATGAGCACCGCGGACCGACTCATCGAGCTGTGCGCGCGCAACGGCGTCGTCCTCGAGGGCATTCCCGCGTTCCATGACCACGTCGAGGCGATTCAGGGCCAACTCATTCCCGAGCCCGAAGAAGGAGACGAGCCTCTCCCCGACGACCTGAAGTTCCAAGAGGTCCTGGTCGCAGACGGAGATGAAGACGCCCACGAAGAGGGCGAGGAGATGGGCTCGGAGGAGACGAAGAAGAAGTACCTGCCGCTGCGCATGATGATCGAGCAAATGGAGAAACAGGAGAAGATCCGCCTCGCCATGATCGGAGGTGCCGCCGCCCGCTCCATCCTCGTCCGCGATACGAACAAAGCGATCGCCCGGGCCGCCATCTCCTCCCCGAAGATGACCGCCGGCGAAGCCGCGGGCATCGCCCACAGCCGCGAGATGAACGAAGAGATCCTTCGGTACATCGCCAACAAGAAGAAGTGGGTGGGCAACTACGAAGTCAAACACGCGCTGGTCTTCAACTCGAAGACGCCCTTCGCCCTCTCCCTCAAGTTTCTTTCCCACATGCGCGCCCACGACCTCAAGACCCTGGCCAAGAGCCGGAACGTCGCCGGACCCCTCAAGAACGCCGCGAGGCAACGCTACGAACGCAAGGTCAAGGGGAAGGGCTGACATGGGTTTCCTGAAGAAGCTGTTCGGATCCGAATCCGTCGATGATCTGTGCGCCGAAGCCGAGGACCACTTTGCGGCGGAACGCTACGGCCAGGCCAAGCTCGTCTTCGAGCGCGCATTCGAAAAGGCGAAAGACGACGCGGAGTCGGCCCGCGGAGACCTCGCCCAGCGCATCGAAGCGAGCCGCGATGGCATCGCCCAGGGGCGCATCGAACAGGCAGAGGACCACATCGAAGCTCGGGACCTCGACCTCGCCCGGGCCGAACTCGAAGGCGCGATCGAGGTCGTCATCGATGCAACCCTGCGGACCCGCGCCGAGGAGTTGCTCTACGGTTTGGAAAAGGCCGACGCGGTCACCGCCGCGGCCGAGGTCGAGGTCACCGACGCCGACCGCCTCGCGACCATCGCCGGGACCTGGGAAGACGCCCAGGACGAGGAGTACGCTGAATACGGCGACGGTCTGAACGACGCGCTCCTCGCGCTCTTCAGCGACGAGCCAAAAAGCGCTCGTCCCCTCCTCGAAGCCGTCCTCGACGAGGCCGAGGCGCCCCGATTCTTGTGGCTCGAGGTGGGCAGCGCACGGATGATCGACGAAGACGACGAACCCGCCGAAGAGGCATTCCGGACCTTCCTGGAGCAGCTCGATGACGACGAGGGCGGAGAGGGCCGCTTCGCCGCCCACCGCAATCTGGCGCGACTCCTCGACAATCGCGGCGACGTCGAGGGCGCCATCGCCGAGCTCGAAGACGCCGCCGCGTTCTTCGACGAAGACCCGCGACCTCTGCTGACCCTCGGCGTCTACCTGCGCGACAAGGAGCAGGCGGCCGAGTCCGTCGAGGTGCTGCGGATGGCCGCGGACCTGATGGGAGACCGACCAGACTGGTCCATCCTCGAAGAACTCGGCCTCTCCCTCGCCAAGAACGGTCAGGTGAACGAGGCGATTCAGGTATTCGAATCGTCGATCGAATTTCTCACGAGCGAGAAGATCACCAACTTCCCCGTGCGCACCTCCATGAAGCTCGCGGAGTTGCACGAAGCGACCGGCAGCCTCGAGCGCGCCGCCGACCTCTACCGCGTGCTCTCCCAGGGCCCCGACACCCAGAACCACCTCGTCTATCACCGGGAAGCGGGGCGGGTCCTCGGAGTGCTCGGGCTCACCGACGAGGCCCGTCTCATGTACGAGCGCGCCGCCGCCCTCGTCGGCGACGACACCGAAGCGGGTATGCACATCGCCGACGCCGTCGCGGCCCTCGACACCCCAGACGAAGAGGCCTGACCATGCGCCGCGAGCCGCTCGGCTGGGGCCTCGGCATCGCCTGCGGCGCGGCCCTCGCCATCTTCCTGGGGCCGTATCTGCCGAGCTGGGGGGTAGCCCTCGCCCCGGCTGTGGCCACCGCTGTCTTCGCCGTGGGCGCCTACCAGGTCCCCGACGACGAAACCCTCGCGTGGGTCCTCCGGCTGACCGTCGCCCTGACCCTCGGTTTCGCCGCGGCCACCGTGCCCGTGACGCTAACCCGGATTCACTCGTCCCCCGAGGCCGTCGAAGAAGCCCTCGACGTCCTGCTGGTCCCGGACCTCGAGGCCCTCCAGACGCGCTTGACCATCATGTGGACCGTCATGGTCTCGATGACTCCCATCGGCGCCATCGCCCTTGCGATGAGGCCCCGGCGAATGCGCAAAACATCGTGAAAGGCGCATGCCTTCGTTGGCATTGCGTCGGGACCGCCCGTGTCTTAGATTGTTCGGGCTGACATGGCGTGGACCGGGGATCCCCCCGGCCGTGACCAGAGACGCAAGAGAGTGAATCCATGAAGGACTCCGCCCCCAAGCGGCGGCGCCGGGTAACTGCACCCGCGCTCCGCGCCATGAAAGATGCAAACGACAAGATCGTGATGGTGACGGCCTATGACGCCACCTTCGCGCGCATGGCGGACGACGCCGAGGTCGACGCAATTCTGGTAGGGGACTCCCTCGGCATGGTGGTCCAGGGCCTCGATGACACGCTGCCGGTCACGGTCGATGAGGTCATCTACCACTGCCGTTCCGTCGCCCGTGGTGCCAAGCACGCACACATCATCGGCGACATGCCGTTCGGCAGCTATCAGGTCTCGCCGGAGCGCGCCCTCGAAAACGCCATCCGCTTTCTGAAAGAAGGCGGCGCCCACGCCATCAAGCTCGAAGGCGGCGCGGCGATGGCGGAGACCATCCGCACGATCGTCACGGCCGGCATCCCGGTCATGGCCCACGTCGGCCTCACCCCCCAGTCGGTGCACGCGATGGGCGGATTCCGCGTCCAGGGCAAGTCCGACGACGACGCAGACCAGGTCTTCGCGGACGCCCTCGCGGTCGAAGCTGCGGGCGCCTATGCGGTGGTCCTCGAGGGCATACCGGAGACCCTGGCAGCGAGGGTGACCGACGCCCTCACCATCCCGACCATCGGCATCGGCGCCGGCCTCGAATGCGATGGACAGGTCCTCGTCGGCTACGACCTCCTAGGGTTGACGCCGGACCTAAAGCCTAAGTTCGTCAAACGCTACGCCGAGCTCTTCGCCGCCGGCGCCGAGGCAACCGTTCGCTTCCGCGACGAGGTCAAAGCCCGCACCTTCCCGACTCAGGACCACAGCTTCCACGCGAGCCCAAAAAAGACGCCCCTGCGCGCCGTGGCAGACGTGCCGGGTCGGGCCGGCGGCTACGGCCCGCGGGGTTGAGCCATGGCGAGTCTCCCGCGGCTCGTGCATACACGGGCCGGCCTCGCCGAAGCCTGCGACGCCGCCCGTAGGGCGGGGAAGACCGTCGGCATCGTGCCCACCATGGGCGCGCTGCACGCCGGGCATCTCTCCCTCATCGGGCGCGCTCGGCAAGAGGGTGCGACATTCGTGGTCGTCACCATCTTCATCAATCCCCTCCAGTTCGGAGAAGGCGAGGACCTCGCCCGGTACCCGCGCACACTCTCCGCCGACGTCGAAGCTTGCGCCGACGCCCTCGTCGATGTCGTCTTCGTGCCCGAAAACGGAGAGATGTACGAAGCGAACTTCGCGACGACGGTCTCGGTGTCGGGCATGACCACCACCCTCGAGGGCGCCCATCGACCGGGGCACTTCGACGGCGTGACCACGGTGGTCGCCAAGCTTCTATCGCTCACCGCCCCGACCATCGCGGTTTTCGGGCGCAAGGATCATCAGCAGCAAGCGGTCATCCACCGGATGACGACGGACCTGGACATTCGCGCCCGCATCGTCGCGGCGCCCACCGTCCGGGAAGAAGACGGCCTGGCCCTGTCTTCACGCAATCGCTACCTCGCCCCCACCGAGCGGAAGCGGGCCACGGGCATCGCCCGGGGGCTCCGGGCCGCTGACGAACTCTTTCGGCGCGGCGAACGCAACCCCGGGGCCTTGGCGCAGGCGGCGAGGGAGAAGGTCGACGCCACCTTCGATGCCGTGGACTACGTCGAAGCGGTCGACCCGACCACCCTGGCCCCCGCCCTAGACGGAGCCTCGTCAATCCTGATTGTGGTCGCTGCGCACATCGGGGGCACGCGGCTGATCGACAACGCGATCCTCGGCGAAGACCAGCTCTGAGGCTCAGGGCTCAGGCTCAGGGACGCCGGTAAGCGTCAGAGTCAGAGTCGGCTCGAGGTTATCGGCCGTGATGGTGATCGTCTGCTCGGCGTCCACGTACCCGACCTTCCGGGCGATGATCACGATCTCCCGACCGATATCCAGATTCGAAACCGAGACCGGAGCCGCACCGTAGAGCACCTGGTCCACCCAAACGTGAGCCTCGGGAGGCACGGTCTGCACCTGAAGGGCGGCGCGCAGACGATTCAACACCGCCATCTGCTGGGGTCGTCCGTCGGTCGTCGATACCCATGGGTGGTAGCCGGAGAGCGTCACCGTGATGTCTTGGGGGCGATTTGGATCGAGGCCCTCCTCGATGAGCAGGGGCGTCAGGCCCGGGAGCGCACGACCATCGAGGGTCACCGTGGCGCCCGCCGGCACGGAGATGATCTCGACGCGAGCATCCGGCTCCCCACCACCGAAGACCAGAGCCGCCATGCCGACCACGAGGACCAACAAGCTCAGCCCGCATGCAACCATGATGGCGAGGCGTATGCGCTGGCGAGCCAGCTGCGCAGGCAGGGCAACGGTTTCGCCGTGGTACGCCGGAGGCCGCGGCAGGGGGACGGGGGGGGATTGACTGTAGGGCCCGGGGGCCGTCGCCGGGGACATCCCGGGGCGGGAGGGGACCGGCGCGACGGGCACGGGCGCCAGATCGACCGGCGGTTCGGGGGCCGAGGGCGGAGGAGAAGGGGGGGGCACGAGGGGCCGCGCAGCGAACGCTCCGGCGATCGGCGCGGGTGGGGGCGGAGCAGACGGCTTCACAGCGAGGGCGCCGGGGGCCGGCCGCGGAGGCATCACGACGGGCGGCGGGGGAGGCTGCCCTACGGACGGGCGAGGGATCTGGCGCCGAGGCGTCCCCGACGGGGCTTGGGGGATCCTCCGCGGGGGATTACGCCGGGACCGCTCGAGGGCCCCTTCGTCGACGGCCGTGGAGTCCTCCCATTCACCGTTTTGGCGGTCGGTCTCCGCATCCCAGTGGTCCGCGGCTACTTTGTCGTGAACTTGGGTCGCGTCTTCGTCGTCGTCTTCTTCTCCGTCGATGGCTCGATGCCGCGGAGCGTCGGACTCGGTTTCACCGAGACTCAACGTCTGCTCGTCGGAGTTGCGGACATAGGGCGTGGCGT
>JAFDCW010001086.1 GCA_019312705.1 Deltaproteobacteria bacterium | reverse complement strand
TCAGGGGCGCAAAACCCGCGACGCTCGAGATGGCGATGATGAGGCCCTTGCGGGTCGTGATCGACGAGAGCGCGGCCGCGGTGCAGTTCACCGAGCCGAAGAAGTTCACCTCCATGACCCGGCGCACGACGCTCGCTTTGGTGTCGGCGAAGAGGCTCCGGTGGCTGATGCCGGCGTTGTTGATCAAGACGTCGACGCCGCCCCAGGCAGCACACACCCGGTCCATCGCCGCCTCGCACGCCTCTTCGTCGCAGACGTCGAGCTCGATGCCCATCGCCCGTCCCTTCGGCAGGCCGGCTACGGCCTCGTCCAAGGCCGCGGCGTCCCGGTCGAGGAGCGCGACGCGGGCCCCCTCCGCGACGAAGGCCCGCCCGAGGGCGGCCCCGATGCCGCCGCCGCCGCCGGTGATGACGACGACGCGGTTCCCGAACGAGCGCCGCTCAGCCACGGCTCTTCTTGTAGAGCGCGAAGACCTCCCGGCTGGTCTTCGATGGCCGGTAGCCGAGCTCTCGCCGGAGCTTGCCGTTGTCGAGGACCGGCCGGTGGAGCAAGAACGCCACCTGCTCGGGCCCATAGGGGGTGAGGTCGCGTTGGTTCAAGAACGCGAGGCCCTTCTTCACCCACCCCGTCGGCAGGGAGACGTAGCGTCGCCCGAGGCTGGTCGCGATCTCCCGGAGGGTCATCACGCCATCCCCGGTGAGATTGAAGGTGCCCGCCCAGCTTCCGTGCACTCCGTTGCAGAGGCATTCGACGAGGTCCGAATCCCAGATGAAGCAAAACGGCGTGTCCGCTCCATCGAGGCCCATCACGATGGGCCGCTCGAGGACGGTCGAGACCCGGAAGATGAGCTGCTCGAGCTCCGGGTTCTCGGTCGCTGCCCGCGCGAGCTGGTCTTCGACGAGGCGCTTGTGCCACGCGTAGGCGAACTCTTCGTTTCCCCGGAGGGCGTCGTCTTCCCGAAGCATCGGGGCGTTGTCGGCGTGGTAGCCGTAGGCGGCGCCGCTGCTCGTATAGACGAGCTTCCGGACCCCCGCTTTGATGCATGCGGCCGTGACATTTTCGGTGCCGTCGACGTCGACCGCGTACTGCATCTCCCGTGAATCCCCGGGCCGGGGGGTCACGATGGCGGCGAGGTGCACCACCGTGTCGACGTCGTACTGGCGGAGAAGCTCCGTGAGGCGCGCGCGGTCCGTGATGTCGAGGGGCTCGTACTCGACCCCCGGGAGCTGGTCCTTCTTCGCGACGGAGCGCACGTCCGTCGCGATGATGGTGTGCAGTTCCCGGCGGTCCCCGGCGAGGGCCTTCACGACGAGGCTGCCGACATAGCCGGAGGCGCCGGTCACGAGGACTGAGACCCGGGGCACGGCCTTCATGGTGGTCATCTCACCCATGGCTCAGCCCTTCGGCTCGGCGTGCATGTCCTTGAAGGTCTTCAGCTCGGGAGCCCACATGTGCACGACCGGGTCGACGTCCACGTGGATCACCGCGTGCTTGCCCGAGGCGAGGGCGCGCTCGAGGGCAGGCTTCAGCCCCGCCGGGTCCGCGACGCGTTCACCGTGAGCACCCATCGACCGGGCGAGCTGGTCCCACTCGATCTCGCCGAGGTCGGTGTTGATGGTCTCTTCCGGCGAGAGTGTCTTCATCAACAGGGTCTTGACCGGCTTGAGCGCAAACTGCTGGTTGATCTTCACCATGCCCCACTGCTTGTCGGCGAGGACCAGGTAGATGACCTTGAGGTCGTTGCGGACCGCGGTCTCGACCTCCTGCGGATGGAAGCCCATCGCCCCGTCGCCGATGATGCAATAGACCTGGCGCTGGGGGAACGCGGCTTGGGCGGCGAGGGCCTGCGAAACGCCGGCGCCGAGCATGCCCATCTTCGGGGTCGTGAGCACCGTGTTGGTGCCGCGGAGCTCGGTGAAGAAGTTGGCCCAGATGGCGGTATTGCCGCCGTCGACCACCATGATCGCGTCGTCCTCGAAGACCTCGCGGCACACATTGGGCACGTGCGGCGAATGCATCGGCAGGCTCGTATCCGCGAGGCGCTTGTCGAGGTTCGCGCGCCGGCTCTGCTTCTCCTTCATGAGCTCGGCGACCCACTTGCGGCGACCGGCGGTCGTCTTGTGGTCTTGGGCGCGCAGCATCGAGTTGGCCTTCTTCAGGAAGGCGCCGACGTCGGCTTGGAGCGAGACGTCCGCGGGGCGGATGCGCCCGAGGGCGGCCGGGTCGATGTCGACCTGGATGAGCTTCTGGTCCTTGGCTTGGGCCCAGTAGGGGGCCTTGCCCCAGAAGTCGGTCTCCCCGAGGCGCGAGCCGAGGACCAGCACCAGGTCCGCTTCGTTGCGCGTCTTCTTGAGGGCGTCGATGTAGATCATCGGCATCGCGAGGGCGTGGCGCTCGTCGACGACTGAGCGCGCGGCCCAGCTGGTGGTGATCGGCGCGTGGAGCTGCGTCGCCAACTGGGCGAGCTCTTCGAACGCGCCAGCGTGGAGGACTCCGGAGCCCGCGTGGATCATCGGGCGCTTCGCCTCGAAGAGCATGCGCAGGGCCTCACGGACCTGCTCATCGTTCGGCTCGACGGCCGCCGTCGCGCGATAGGTGCTCGGC
>JAFDCW010001085.1 GCA_019312705.1 Deltaproteobacteria bacterium | reverse complement strand
GTCTTCTGACCATTGACGACGAAGTGGTCACCGGCGTCGACTGCGCGCATCTGCAAGGAGGCGAGGTCCGAGCCCGAGTTTGGCTCCGAGTACCCTTGGCACCAGACCTCCTCGCCGCTGAGGATCTTCGGGAGGAAGCGCTCCTTCTGCGCGTCGGTTCCAAACTGAATGATGAGCGGGCCGACCATGACCAGACCAAAAGGGCTGAGCCGCGGGGCGCCGGCGAGTTCGAGCACTTCGTTCAGCATGAAGCGCTGGTTCGCGGAAAACCCGGGTCCCCCGTGCTCCTTCGGCCAATGCGGCGCTGCCCAGCCCCGCTCCGCGAGGATTCGATGCCACTGCATCGTTTCTTCGTGTTCGAAGTGAGTATCCGTATCGGCTTTGGCGGCGAGGGGCGGCGGCAGGGCGGTGGTTAGCCACCCGCGCACATCCTCGCGGAAAGCCTCTTCTTCGGCGGTGAAGGACAGGTCCATGGGGCCGGAGCATACCCACGACGCCGAGGATATCCAGCCAGCCCGGCGTAGTACTCGGCCACGTTGGCGTCGACAGCGCGGCCTGCAACGGCGTTGCCATCGTCAACTGTGTCGAAGCTCTCGGGGACATCGAGCACGTCTGCCCTCTTCCTTCGGGCGATGCCCGGGCCGAGCTCGCAGCCTGCGGCGACTGAGTCGGTCGACCTGGCCCGCGGGGGGCAGCTTCAGAGTTTCGTAAGATGTGGGCTCTACTTTGGTGAGTGAATGCGCGGCCTACCCGGCCGTCTCACCCGAAGGATCAAGATGTCCAAGACCATATTCACCTCAACCCTCCTCGCGGTTGGCGCCTCGTTGGCCCTCTTCGCTTGCGCCAATCCCGGAGATGGAGTCGCCCCCGGGGCGGCCTCGGAGCCGGTGGCCGAGGCGCCGGAAGCGCTCGCCGCCGAGGACAACCCGCGTCTCGAACGGCGCCTTTCCCACATGCAGGAGCGCCTCGACCTAACGGACGAGCAGGTTACGCTGCTGCGCCCGGTCCTCGAAGCCCGCCATGAGCGTGGGCCTGACAGCCGCGAAGCCTTGCACGCGGAACTCGAGGGCATCCTCACCCCGGACCAGCTAGGCGACGTCGAGGAGATGCGAGGCTCTCGCCGAGGCGGTATGCGGCGCCACCACGGCCCCCGGGACCCGGCGGAGATGTTGGCGCGAATGACCGAGCGCCTCGAGTTGACCGACGCCCAGGTCGCGGAGCTCGCCCCGGCGATGGACGCCATGCACGCCCGCCGCGAAGAGCTCCGTGATCTCCCGCGAGAGGAGCGTCACGAGGCCTTCAGGGCGATGCGGGAGGAGACCAAGGCCCTCTTCGACTCGGTCCTCGACGACGAACAGCGCGCGAGGCTCGAAGAGCGCTTCGGCCGCCGCGGCTTCGGCCCGGGCCCCGGCCATCACCGCGGCGGCCGCCGCCATCACCGCGGCGGCCCCGGCGGCCCGGACTTCGAGGGTGACCGTCCCGGTTCGCGTGCAGACGACGTCCCCTTCTGAGGCGCTGGTGCGTCGTCCTGCCGTCCAGACGAGGTTGGCCCCGGCCTCCTCGGTAATCCCGAAAAACGGTGAGGGAAGTTTCACGAGCCCGCGGCGTACAGCGGGCATGCCTACCTACCGTGAGAAGATCGAAACCTGTCTCAAGGACACCCGCGCGAGTTGCGCTCACCTCGAATACTTGCACTTCGGCGCTCCGACTGATCCCGAGATGAATGGTCTCCAGTTTTGCTTTTGGACCGGCGACGATGAGTCGCTCTACCTCGATGACCGCTCGGTCCCCCTCGGGAAACCCGCCGTCGAAGGACCCTTGACGTGGGGCGTTCCCTCCGACCCGTACGGTTCACTCTGGGGGAAGATCGAAGGCAACAAGGCGCCCGCTTTCTACACTGGCCTCGTTGCCATTCCGGACATCGAGACGATCTTCACGACCGACTGGGACGGGATCCTCTGCATGGAGGAGGGCACGTTCCTCTTCGATGCCTTCCATCACTACAGGGGCGTCTACCTGCGCCTCGACCGCGAGACCCGCTC
>JAFDCW010000343.1 GCA_019312705.1 Deltaproteobacteria bacterium | reverse complement strand
AGCCAGCCGAACCCAGCGAGGATCGCTCGGGGTCGCGACCGTCGGTCGAGCGCGGCGAAGAGTTCGAGGGCTACGGTGAGCAACGGGATGCCGAAGCCGAGGTAGAGCACATAGGCGTCCCACCGACCGACGTCAGAGGAGAACTCCCGGACCAGGGCGGGGCTCGTGATGGCTTCGAAGGAGAGCCCGGCGAGGGCGAGACCCAGCGCCCCGAGGATGAGCGAACGGACGAGCAGCGAACGGCTCTTGGCCAGGGCGACGAGGGTCGCGGCGAGCGCAACGGCGGGAATGGCGAGAAACGCCGACGAGCCCAGGCGCTCGGCGACCTCCCAGCTGAAACCGTCGGGCCACGGAACGAAGAGGGTCGCTGTCAGCGGCGAAATTGCGAGCAGGACGCGGCGGCGTACGACGCGGTCCTTCCAGGCCGCACGCTCGGCCACCGGGTCGGGCGCGGCGAGTGTCCCGGAGTCTCCGTCCTGGGTCGAGTCCGGTAGGTCCTCGTGCTGGTCCCCCACGCGAGCAGGCTATCTCAGAAGTAGCCTGCCGTCGGAGCCAAACAAGCAAACAAGTAAACCTAGCGTCCCCCTAGTTGGGGCGGCCTTGGGCGATCCAGGTTTCGACGAGCTGGATGTCTTCTATGGGGATCGGGGGTAGGCCCAGGGGCATTCCGGTGAGGCCCGGCACGGCGTGACCGCGAACCTCGTGGTGACGCGCCATCAAGAGTCGCACCAAGTGCGGTACGCCGGCGTCGGACGCGAAGAGAGAGCGGCGCTCACCGTCGTCAGCGATGTAGCCGGAGGACACGCCGGTGTAGTCGAGGAGGTTGACGCCCCGGGCCTCGAAGCCGAAGCCGCCGGTATTGCCCGCCCCGGCCTCGCCCGCGGCGAAGTCGGCATCGGCGTGGCAATGCCAGCAGGTCGGGGAGAGCACTCGGTCGGCGACTTCGTCGAAGCCAACCGGCCGGTCGAGGACCGGCAGCCGATCAGGGACAGGGGTGGCGTCCATCGGTGCGAGGGCGGCCCCGAGAATCGCATCGGCGAGATGCTCGCGATCCTCCCGGCTCATCTCGACCGTCGGCATGAGGGTCCCGGGCCGGAGCTCCGCGGGCGCCTCGAGCCAGCGCAGGAGCATCGACCGCGTCATGCGCTGACGCGTATGCCGAAGATCCGGAGCGAGGGCCACGGCGGGGCCCTCGGCGAGGGCGGGGCGGCGCACGCCGGCGCCGGAGAAGGCGTGGCATGAAAGACACGAGTGACGGACGAGGAGAGCGAGGCCCTCGCCCGGGTCGCCGATAGCGGAGGCATCACCCTCGGCCGAGCCACTGCCCGCGAGGGCCGCCGCGATGTCCCGGGCCTCGTCCGGGGAGAGCGGCAGCCGGGGCATCGTCGCCGGAAGCCCGGGGCGCACGTCGTGGGGACTCACGAGAAACTCGGCCAACCACTCAACCCGGAGCTTGCCCTCGAGGCCGGCGAGGGAGGGCGCGTCGTTGAGACTGTGAAGATTGGCGCGCCACCGTTGCAGTTCGCGCGCTGGCGCGTCGAAGGTCCCGGCCCGGATGGACTGGTGGCAGTGCACGCAGTGCCGCTCTTCTGTTTCGTCGGGCAGCCCTGTTCCATCGTGGCAGCGGTTGCACTCGAAACGCGCCATGAGTTCGCGGCCCCGGGCCGCATCCCCGGCGAGGAGCTCTGACGCCGGCTCGACCTCCGAGGGCGCCGGCGTTGGCCCCTCCGGAACGTGACCACCCGAGCACGCGACGGCACCCGAAAGCACCGTGAGCGCCGCTAGGACGGTTGGCCTCACGACCGCGGAGATCACGACGACGACGGGCAAATCTGCGGGGCGTTCTCAGCGGCCATCTGCTCACACCGCGTCAGCGCCTCGTTCCAATGCGTCGTGCCCACCGTGACGACCCTGAGCAACGCCGCATAGCCATGGGCGTCGGGCATGAGGTCACGGTCCGCGAGGCTCAAGAGAATCTCCCGCGCCTCATCGTGATGCACAGGAATGCGCGCGAGGGCCTCCCCGAGAAACGAACGGGCGCGCAAATCGCTAGGGTTTTCTTCCGCGTAGGTGCGCAACTGGCCAGCGGCCCAAGCGAGACTTCGCACCTCCCGCCCGCGCACGATGGTCCGTCGGGCGTCACGTCGGGTGATCGGTGTCCAGCCATCGAGGCGCACGACGGCGACGGCGGTGATGCGACGGGCCCTGGCGATGAGCGACTCCGTCTGCCTGCTCGGCCCCTCATCCCGGACAGAGCGCTCGAACTCGTGGCGAGCGCGCCGGGAGGCCCGGTAGGCGACGACGGCGTCGCCCCGAATGAGCGAACGCTCCGCCCGTGCGACGGTCCGGACGGCGTCCTCCTTGGTGAACTCGATGACGTGCATGCACGCCGCGGTGGGCATCGGCGCCGATAGCGCGAGACTCAGCGCTCCGGCAACGACGCCGGCAATCAATCGATCCATGGTCCTCTTCCTCCCGGCGGGGTATGACAACCCTGCCTCGAGGAAGTTCCAGGCAATGACAACGCGGCCCCAGGTTGTGCGTTGCCGCCGCCTACCCGGTCACTCGTGGCCCAGCGCCGCGTAGCGTACAAACGTATACCGGGCCCCGGCCGCATCCAAAGCCCGGCCGACGACGCCCTGGATGCCCTCGTCCCACGCGCCATAGCGCTCGACGAAGGCCGCCGCCGCCCCGCGGTCGCCGCCCTGCTGAATGGCGATGACCTCGGCCAGCATGCGCTCGACGACCGCTGGATATGCGTCGTAGTCGATGCGCAACCTGCCCGCCTCCGAATCGAACGAGAGCAATCCGTGCTCGAGGAAGTAGTTGTTCTGCATGAGGTTCATCGTGCCGTAGGGGTTCGTGCGCTGGGGCTCGACGGTGCGCAGCGTCCGCAGCACCCCCCCGGCGTAGGCCGAACGCACCCGCTCCGGGGTCAGCACGCCGAGGGCTTGCAAACGCGGCATCATCCAGAGTGAGACCAGGTCGGCCTTCAGCTCTTCGAAGTGGTTCTGAAGGTCGGTGAGGGCCTCGTCGATGTTGCGTCCGTCGGCGGTCGACTTGGGGCCGAGGTAGTGCCCCACTTCGTGCCACACGGTGCGGTCGAAGTTCCCGGACTCGGCGAGGTCCCCGGCCTGGGCGGGGACGATGGCCGCCCGAAACCGCGCCTGGCCCCGGGCTACGATCGTCGGGTTCCGGAGGATGTTCTCGCGGATGAGAATGGTGCGCCCGTATCGCTGGGTGATGTGCGGCTCGTTCGGGAGAATCGTCGCCGTATTGCCGCCGCGGGCCTGACCGTAGTCCGCGTGAATCTGGTAGATGCCGACGGGGATCTGAGAGCGCACCCGCTGATAGGGGCCCCCGGGGAGCGCATCCTCGAACTGCTGGAGCTCACTGATGGCCGCCTCGAGTTCCGCCGACCCCGCCGCGCTCTTCACCAGGATCGACACGGCGTACGCCGCCTTCACGCTCAAGAGGTCGTCGTCGTAGGTCTCGTAGGCGCCGACGAGGGCGTTGAGGCGCTGAGGGCGCCCGCTCACCCACGCTGCGTCGCCGGCCTCGTAGTCGTTCGTCAGCAAGTCTCTCGCCCGTTGCTCGAAATAGTCCGCGAGGTCCGCATCGTCATCACGCACCAAGGCGCTCGCCTCGTTTAGGAGGCCGTTTGCTTCGAGCAGCGCGTCGGCGTGGGCGAGGGCGTAGGGCACCGCGTAGTAGGCCTCGGGGTCCGGGTCCCCCTCGAGGATCGCTCGCAGCCCCGGATTGAGCACGCCAATTGCCTCATGGGCTTCGAGGGCCGCCCGGTCCCGCGCCAGCGCCTCGGCCGTGCGGACCCGAATCAGTGTACGTGTGCCGAGCAGGTCACCGGACTCGGGATGCGCAGCGGCGAACGTGCGCAGGCGGTCCGCATCGATCCCGGCGGGGTGGATATTCCGCCGCGCGTCGTAGGGCGCGATCGGCGCCAAGAGGTCGCGGTCGCCGTCGAGGTTCCAAGGGACCGGCCCTTTGAACATCGCGTAGAGGTCTCTAAGTGCCGAAAGGTGCGCCCTCTCGACGTCGTCATCCGGTTCGTAGGCTTCGAGGTACGCGCCGACGCGAAGCGCGTCGACGTGGTTCGCGCTTTCGTAGAGCCGGCCGAAGACCTCGCCGACCTGCATGAGCTTGATGACCGCGCCCCGCTCGCCTTCGGTCAGCGACGACGTATCGGCCGTGAGCACGAGGCGCTCGGTGCGGCTGAGAATGGCGTCGCATTGCTCCACGGGATAGAACCCGACGAGACCGTCGAAGGGTTCGCCGCCCGACGCGGGCTGCCCTTCGGCAGTCGGTTCGGAGGTCCCTTCGCTGGGCATCCAGTCGTCGTCGACCGGATCGTCACAGGCGCCCAGGGCACCGATTGAAAGGGCGAGGAACGGGAGAAGACGGATATTCATCGCGTCGAGTTCTACCAGGGATTCGGCGGCGGGGAAGGAGCACGGCCTAGTTCGAGTGCGGGGGACCCGTCGTTAGTGACCTCTCTGCGGTCGAGGCCGAGTGCAGCTACTGATGCAGGCGGCGGCAAGCGCGGTGACCCATGCGGCGGCGGCCCAGGCGATGGCTCAGGTCGCTCCGAGGATGAGACGGAGGGTGAAAAGAACCGGGCTTATGGCGGGGTGCGCGAGCCTACTCCCGATGAGCGGCATGCTCATCTTCTTCGTGCCGATGATCGCCCCGGCGCTCTTCCTCGAGTCGTGCGGCCTCGGCCCGGTCGAGGAGCAGATCATGGCCGCCATCGAGGCCTGCCCCGCCGCCACCGCGGCCCTCGGCGCCAACGTCTCTCCGGCGCCCGGGTGGAGCTGCGGCAATCTCGAGACGGGGGGAGGAAACGGCCACGCAAACTGGAGCTTCGCGGTCAGCGGGAGCGACGGTCGCGGCAGTGTTTCGTTCAACGCCATCGAGCAATTCGGGACCTGGCACGTCGGCGTCGCGGTCCTCGAGGTGGGTGACGAGACGATCGATCTGCTGGCGTGCAGCGGGGCTCATGGGAGCGGGCAGCTGGGTCATTCGATATCGAATACGCTGCTGACGGCAGGTGCTCCGTAGACCGCACCGCCGGTGTGCACGACGAGGTTGTCGCGAACGGCGACCGTGCCCTCCCCGTGGGTGTGTCCGCAGAGGACCTTCAGGTGGCAATCGGCGTGAGCCTCGGCGGCGGCGATCAACACGTCGCCGACGGCGGAGCAGGCCAGCCAGGGCAGAAACTCCGGGTGGCACATGTGTCCCTTGTGCCAGCACGCCTCGAGAAACGGCGGCACGTGGGTCGCCACCATGACCTCTGGGTACCGGGCGCAGGCGTCTCGGAGGACCGGGCGAAGAGCGGCGGCCTCGGAGTCTCCGAGGGCACGGAGCTTCTTCACCGTGGCCGGGTAATCGTCGCCGACGAGCTCCGCGATCAAGCGGACGTCCTTGAAGCGCACCCGCGTATGCTCCCAGTTGCCGACCCGGGCGTCGCCCCATCCGTCGATTCCAACGAGAGCGGTGCGAGGCGTGAGCTCGAGGACTCCTACCGCGGGCAGCCAGGACATCGCCGAATGCCTCTCGGTCAGCTCACGAACCATGCCCCGAACGGCCGCGATGGAAGCTCGGTAGTAGTCGTGATTGCCGAGCACGAAGTAGAGCGGACGCCCAACCTCGGCCTGAAGGTCGGCCAAACGCCCGGCCAACTCGGGGGC
>JAFDCW010000342.1 GCA_019312705.1 Deltaproteobacteria bacterium | reverse complement strand
GGTGAAGGGGCAGCCGTCGCGAGCGGACAATCGTGCCTCGGCATCGGCACCGACATCGGAGGTTCGATCCGTTTCCCCGCCGGATTCTGCGGAGTCGCGGGCATCAAGCCAACCCTCGACCGGTGGTCGAACGTCGGCTCGCGGACTGCGATTGTCGGCCAGGAGGTAATCCGGTCTCAGATCGGCCCCGTCGCTCGGACCGCAGCCGACGTATCGTTCTTCCTACGCGCCCTCGATAGTACGAAACACGCGGCCTACGACCCGACCGTCGCGCCATTGCCCATCGGCGACCCGGCGTCCGTAGACATCACGAAACTGCGCATCGGCTTCTACGACGACGACGGCTTCTTTCGCCCCGCGTCCTCGGTACGGAGAGCCGTCGCCGAAGCGCGGAAGGCCCTCGAAGACGCCGGCGCCGAGCTCGTGCCCTTCGCCCCACCCAACGCCGCCGAGGTGCTCTATCTCTTCTTCGCCGCAGTCAGCGCCGACGGCGGGGAGACCCTGGACGCTGCCCTCGATGGTGAGCAGATCATCGACCCGCTGAAGCTCGTTCGGCGCGGGACCAAGCTCTCGCCGCGCATGCGCACCGCCGCAGCGCGCACGGCGCGGCTCTTCGGAGAGGAGCGCATGGCCGGGCTCATCGACGCAGTGGGGGCCAAGTCCGTGGCCGAGCTCTGGCGTATCACCGGGCGCCGCCGCGAATATCAGATGCACGCCCACGCAGCTTGGGAGAGCCAAGGCATCGACGCCCTCATCTGCCCCCTGCATCCGACCCCCGCCGTCCCCCAGGGCATGAGCCAGGACTTCACCATGTCCTTCGGCTACGCCGCTCGCTACAACCTGCTCAACCTACCCGCGGGGGTCGTACCCGTAACCCGGGTTCGCGCGGACGAAACCACGCGCGCCTCGAACTACGACCGCCTCGACAAGCGGGCCGCCGCCGTTCAGGCCCAGAGCCTGGGCCTGCCCGTGCCCGTTCAGGTCGTCGGCCGCAGCTACCGGGAGGATGTCGTGCTCGCGGTCATGCAGGCCATCGAGAACACCGCGCGGCAATCGGCCGAGTTTCCCTGGACCCCCGTCGACCCTTAGAGTTCCGGCGCTCTAGAATTCGCCGAGGAGTTGGAGGCCACCGCCGCCAGGCACCTCGTACGGGGCGAGGGCGACGCTCCGCCCTCCGCCGAGGTCGGCGCGCACTTCGACAGTCTTCTTGAGGGTGAGCCCGAGGATGAACATCGCGACGCCCGCGACTTGAACGAGGCCCCACGCACTGAGGCCAATGTAGACGAGCGCCTCGCCGCCGCCGCTGCCGGTCGAGCTGTCCGCGTAGTCGCCGGCGAGGATGAAGGGACCGGCGAACGGAATGGCGAGGTAGCCGTACTCCGCTCCGATTCCCGACAGAAGAGCGATCGTGTAGGAAGCCCCAAACATGATCACGCCGGGTATCAAGAGCCCCGTACGCACGCGTTCCTCGGTCCGCACCGGACCGGCCGGGGCCGCTACGGGCGCTGGCTGCTGGTATTGGGGCTGGGCCTGGGGTTGGGGCTGCGGCTGGGCCCCGTAGCCAGTTGGAGCCACGGGCACCGCGGCGGTGCCTTGAGCCTGGACGGGTTGCCCCGCTCCCGCGGCGACGACGCAATCATCTCCCTGGCCCACCCGCCCGGCGGGGCATGCCGGCGCTCCCGTACAAAGCGAGGTCTCGGGGCTCCAGGTCTGGCCGGACCAACAGCAACGCCCCTGGGTCTGCTCGTTGGCCACCCTGCCCTCGGCACACTGGGCCGCGGCGGTCGTCGACGTGGCCAGATTGACCAAGATGACCAGAATGAAGACGGCGACCATACCGACGAAGGCGGAAGCGACAGAGACGTGGGAGGCCCCAGGGCCCCCGAAAATGTGGCTATGCATGGCGCGAGCCTACACGATGCACGGTGCCTTGGCGCCCGCGAGGATCAATCAGATGAGGCCGGTTTCTTCGGCAATCGCGCGAGCGACAGGAAGGACCGCATCCCAGGAGGCAGCGTTGCAGGCGAGGATCCCCCGAAGGTTGAGCATCTCTTCGCCCTGGTAAGCGAACGACGCACCCGAGAGGTCCGCGAAACGCCCACCGGCGGCGCGGAGGACGGCCTCGGGGCCGCAGGCATCCCACTTCGAGGACTTCGGCGCCATGATCACGTAGAGGTCCGCGACCTGCTCGGCGAGCATGCCGATCTTGAGACCAACCGACCCGTGGCTCACCTCGTTGGTGATCCCGAGACGCGCGACGAGTTGGTCCGTCGAGGCCGCCCGGTGAGAGCGTGAGACGACGAGCTTCAGGTCCTTCGGGTCGGCGACTTCACTAACCCGGAGGGGCCGACGCTCACCCCCCTCCTCGAGGTAGGCCCCGTCACCGACGATGCCCGCCCAGAGCTTGTCCTTCACCGGCTGATAGACGACCCCGGCGTGGGCTTCTCCGTCGATGGTGAGGCCGATCATCACGGCGAACTCGCCGTTCTTCTTGACGAACTCCTTGGTCCCGTCGAGGGGGTCGACATACCAGACGCGACCAGACCGAAGAGCATCGCTCTGGTCGGGGCTCTCCTCGGCGACGATCCCGTCCCCGGGGAACGCCGCCGCGAGGCGCGAGACGATGAGCTCGTTGGCGCGTTGGTCAGCATCCGTGACCGGGTCGTTCTTGCCTTTGTAGGCGACGTCGAAGTCGGTCGCGTAGACCTTCAAGATCACCTCCCCGGCGGCACGGGCGATGGAGGCGACTTCACTGAGCTGGTCTTGGTTCATGGCGCCGGGAAGGTAGCGCGGAGCCCGGCGAGGGCCAAACCGCTAGACCCCGAGGTTAGCGGCCCGGTGCAGGGTCGATACCGCCCGCCCCGGGAACGCCCGACCGAGGAGACGCATCTTCGACCGGGTGCTCGTGGACAACCCACTGGGAATTGGGGTGGTGGCTCGGCCGTTGCTCGCAGCGCAGGCCCCGAGGCGGGCCGTCTCCGGACCAGGTCAGCTGGGGGATGTCCATCATCTCGCCGTTGTGGCGGCGGACCCCGGGGCGGAAGAGCGGGGCGGGATCGCAGTTGTTGTGCTCGTGGATGAGCTCGAAGTGCACGTGGGGCCCGCGGCTGATGCCCGTGCTGCCGGTCTCACTGATGATCTGACCGCGGTTCACCATCTGCCCCGCCTGCACGAAGAACGACGAGTTGTGGGCGTAGAAGCTGACGAAGCCCTGGGGGTGGATGACCATGACCAGGTTGCCGTAGCCGCGGATCGTATCGTCCGCGTAGGCCACGATGCCGCGCTCGATCGCCCGGACCGGCCATCCCAGGTTTCCGCCGACGTCGACGGCCTTGTGGTAGCCCTGCTCGCCGGAGCCGAAGCCGCGCACGAACCACCCCCCAGCGACGGGCCAGCCGAAGGTGCCGTCCCACTCGCCTCCGCGTTCGCCCTCGGCGGCGGCGAGCCACTCGTCTTCCATTTCGCCGCGGAGCAGCTTGGAGGCCGCGGCGCGCGTGCCGAGGTGCAACCCATGAGCACGATCGTGCAGCTCCTCCTCACGCGGGTGCGGAAGGTGAGAGACATGGCCCTCGGTGTTCGTGACGACGCCCGGGATGAAGATGCGTCGACCAACCTCGAGCGTGAGGGCCTCTTCGGGGGTGATGGCGTTGACGACCAGGATCTCCATGATGGAGGTCTTGTAGTGCTCGGAGATCGTATGGATGTCCTCGGCTTCGGCGATGATGTGACTGAAGCCCACCGTGTCGAGACGGAAATCCGGACCGCCCGAGACGTCGATGTCGGGCACGAAGTGACGCAGGCGCTCGTTCATGGCGTCGTACCAGTCGTTCCCGAGCTGATGCTGGCGGTGAACCGCGGTGTCCTCGACGCCATAACGCACCGCGAGGTCATGCTCGGTCTCGCCGGGACGCAGTACGTAGAAGTTGCCCTCGAAGGCCTCGACGCCTTCGGCGACCTCCTCAGCCGTCGGCGGCGGGGCCTCTTCCTCGGCTGGCTGCTCGGATTCCACAGTCGCCGTCTCACCGGCCGCTTCACTTGCGCTCTGGGCCGGGGGCGACTCGGTTTCGTCGCCGCAGGCCGTGAGGGATGATGCCGCCAGCAAGGACCAGGCGGTGATGAAGCGCAGATGTCGTCGTCGCATGGGCGAGAGTGTTAACACGAACGCCCGCCTAGGGTCTGCTTTGCCCAATGATCTTAGCGATCACACGGTTGGCCCGGCTGATAGACTCTCGGCGTGCGCGGGCTCTCGACGATTTCCCAGACCCTGAAAGTCCTGACGGCGGTGCTGGCATGGGCCGCGATGGCGGCGTGTGGCGGTTCGAGCCCGCCCTCTGCGGGAGGCACCGAACCGACCCTGGCCGGAACGGAGCGGGTGGCGAGCACCGAGCGTGACGACAGCGCACCGACCGTGTCCCGGTGCACGGTGCAGGTCGTAGAAGACGGCCGAGATCGCGGAACGACGGTCTACGTCTACACCGCCGGGACGCTGACCGAGGTCGTCGCCGAGGACCCGGAGTCGGCCCGGCGTTTCACGACGAGCTACACCTACCGGGAAGGCGGGGCCGCCGTCGAGGTCGAAAAAACCAACAACCAGGGCGGTGAACCGGCGACGGCCTTGATGCGCTACGAAGGAGGTCGGGCCGAGGGACCGGTCGTCGGCGAACGCCTCGAAGGAGATTCCGTCGTAGAACGCATCACCTGGTGGTTCGATGGACGGGAACGGCCGCTCAAGCGAAACCACGAATGGCTGCCGACGACGTCCGAGCGCACGCTCGGGCTCGAGGGGCGCGCCGAGGGTGACGTATGCCGCTACGACGACTCGGGTCGCCCGGTCGAGTTCGACATGAGCCTCGTCCAGGAACGGGTGCTCGAAGTCCGCTACCAATATGAAGGCGATGCGAGTTTTCCGACGACCATCACGGAGCGCCACGTAGCCGAGGGGGACGAGGGCGAGGCCGGGCCGGCCGCCACCGTCGAGATCCTCAGCGAGGACCCCGCGGACCTCACAGTGGTCTGGGCAAACGCGCAGGCCCGGGCAACCCACTACCGGGGAGACTGCAGAGCCGTGTTCTTTCCCGCCGTCTGTTCTGCCGCCTCCGCCCCGGGCCGGTAGCCAGCGGCCGAGACGAGACGAGAAACTCACACGCCGCGCGGGGGTCGCACGAGGGACCAGACAGGAGGACCCTCGGGGAGTTCGACCTTGCGTGCGACCTCGAAACCGTGACGGCGATAGAAGTCGAGATTGTCGGCGAGGCTGGTATCGAGCACCGCGAGGCGCCCCTCGGCGTCACACCTCCGCAGCCCAGGCCCGAGGACCTCGGCCGCGAGCCCCTGGCGCTGGGCTTCGGGGACCGTACCGAGCAGCACCAAGAGCAGATAGGGCTCCCTCGGCCGACCACGCTCGACGCGTTCGACCCCGGCACCGACGACATTCATCCGGCCGAAACCAACCGCCCGAGCGACCCGCGGCATCAGCATCAGTTGCGCAAGGGGCGAGAGCTGCCAGGACTCGGAGGGCGCCCAGAGTGCGACCGACGCCCCGTCATCGGTCATCCAGACCGTGTCGTGGGGAAGGGTCAGACGCTCTGTGGCGAGAGCGAAATAGCGGCGCCGAGCGTTTTCTCCGCGACCCCCGACGACCCACTCGACAAACGGATCGTCGACGAAGGCGGAGACGAGGGTATCGATGATGCGAGCGGCGTCGGCGGGCTTCGCTCTTCGGATCTCGCGGTT
>JAFDCW010000341.1 GCA_019312705.1 Deltaproteobacteria bacterium | reverse complement strand
CCTCCGTCGCCGCCGCCGATGATCAAGACCCGGGCTACCGACTTCGCCGTGCACAACGCCGGGTGCACGATCATCTCGTGATAGAGCAACTCGTCCAACTCGCTAGTCATGAAGATGCCGTCGATGACGAGCACGCGACCGAAGCGTACGGCCTCGAAGATCTCCACCCGCTGGAACTCACTCTGCTCGTCGAAGATGCGTTCCTTCACGGCGATCCCGTAGGTCATTTCGTCCCGGTAGTTTTCTACGTACCACTCCGTCACGTCGTCACCTTCCGCTCCAGTTGCCCGACAATCTTGGGCAGCGCATAGCACGGCTCGTGAGCATCTCAACAAAGGTCGTGGCGAACGGCATGGCGCTGGTCATGGGAGCTCTGGGCTTGGCCGGCCTCGCCGCCTGCGACGGCTGCGGTGGGGCCTCAGAAGCCGTCGACTCGTCCCCGAGCCATCGCGAGCCCTCGGTCCCCGAGCCTCGTGAAGTCGTAGCCGAAGGGCCGACGATCGAGCCCTTCATCGAGACGGTCACCGAGGCGGGGGGAGATCGCTACGCGCTCACGCGATTTCGCTTCGTGCTCAGCGAGACGAAGCTCCGGGCGGTCGACCTCGACTTCGAGCAGACCCTCCGGGGTGCCCTCGAAGCCGAGGCCGCGCGCCTGGTGATCAACGGCGGCTACTGGGACACCTCGATGCACCCGGAGGGCCTCACCCGCGTCGGCGCCGAAGAGATGGCGCCGCTTTCCCCGAGCCTCGGCGGCGGGATCCTGGTGGTCGCCGGCGGCGTGGGGCGACTGCTCGACGCCGAAGACCCCGCCCTCGATGTGCCCGCGGACCTCGACTTCGCCCAGCAGTGCATGCCGCGCATCGTCGTCGACGGCGCCCTCAACATAGGCTCGGACAATGGGCGCCGCGCCGACCGCACAGCCCTTTGCCTGCGCGATGGCGGCCGGGTCCTCGATGTCTACGTCGCCCGGGGCGACGACCCCGCCGGCCACGGTGGCCCCACCCTCTACGCCTTCGGCGAGCAATTGGTGAGCCGCGGCTGCGAGGCGGCCTTGAACCTCGACGGCGGCGGCTCGACCGGTGCGGTCTGGCGCGAAGAAGGCGCGGTGCGTGTTTTGCCCCCGCGGGTAGCCCTCCGCCTCGCCCTCGTCTTCGAGTAGAGTCCCCCGGTGCCCCGGCCGAAACGACTTCGACGCGCCCTCGGCGGCGCTGGCGCACTTCTATTGGCCCTCGTCGGCGTGCTCCTCGTCAGGGCGAACATGCCCCGGCAGCCCGCCGCCCCCCTCGACGTACCCGTCGAACTCGATGATTTCGAGGTCGATACCGAGTACGCGCTTCGGGCCCTCGCGGACTACGTGCGCTTTGATACGAGCGCGCCATCGGGCGTACCTCGGGACCCGTCGCCGCCGCCGGCGGTAACCCACCTCCTCGACCGCTACGTGGCCCCGATGGGCTTGCGCTACGAGGTCCTCGAAGACCGCATCCTGCTCGTCGTGGTGCCCGGCTCGGAACCCGACCTCGCCCCCATCGTTCTGCTGAGCCACTACGACGTCGTGCCGGTGTCTGACGATGAGGCGACCCAGTGGACGCACCCCCCCTACGAAGGCGTCATCGCCGACGGATACCTGTGGGGCCGCGGCTCGATCGACGACAAGGGCGCGACCATCTGCATGTTCGAGGCGCTCCGGGACCTGCGCAACATCGGGCGCGGGCCGCGGCGAGAGGTGCGCTTGCTCATCGTCCCGGACGAGGAGATCGGGGGCCGCGGCGGCTCCGGCGCCATCGTCGAGCGACACCTCGGCGTTCTCGGTGAGCCCTACCTGCTCATCGACGAAGGCTCCGCGGTCCTCGACGACATTTTCCCGGGCCTCACCCTCGCGGCCGTCGCCGTGGCCGAAAAGCGCTTCGTCACCCTCGAACTCTCCGCCCAGGGCGAGCCCGGTCACTCGTCGATGCCCCGGACCGATGCCGCGACCCACGTTCTTTCCCGGGCCCTCGGGCGCCTCGCCGAGTACGAGGAGCCCACCCGGGTCATCAACCCCGTCGCGCAATTCCTCGACCGCACCGCCGACCACCTGCCCCTCGGGAAGCGCATCGCGCTCGAGAACCGCTGGCTCTTCGGCGGGCTGATCGTCGATCAGCTTACGGACAAACCCGCCACCGCAGCGACGGTCCGCAATACCATCGCCATCACCATCCTCGAGGGCGGCGTGAAGGACAACGTCATCCCGGCCCGGGCCGTCGCGACGGTGAACCTCAGGCTGCTTCCCGGCAGCGACCTCGACGCCATGCTTGGCCGCATCGAGACCGTCATCGGAGAGCCCTCGGTCGACGTCCGAGTCGTCACGGATTGGGGCGATACGCCGGTGCAAGCCATGGAGGGCGAGCGCTGGGACCGCCTCGAGGCCGCCCTCGCCGCGACGTTCCCGGAGGCGGTCGTCGTGCCGATGCTCACCCCCGGCACGACCGACGCTCGGTACTTCGCCCAGGCCGGTATCCCTACGTTCCGCTTCCTTCCTTTCACCCTCAACCGCGATGAGCGGTCACGCATCCACGGGATCGACGAGCGCATCTCCATCGAAAACGTCGAACAAGGCATTCGCGCCTACGCGTACTTGATGTCGCTTCTTTGATCTAGGCGCCGACGTCGACCGTGAGTGGCTCGACTTGGTGCGCGAGGCGCACGGTCGCTTCGTGACCCGCGAGGGCTTCTTCGGCGGCGGCCTGCGCCAGCGCGCCTTGGTTGTTGGTCTCGGAGATGTGCATGAGCACCACCTCCCGGAGGCCCCAGTCGAGCTTGCCGAGGGCGGCGGCGGTCTGCGCGTTCGAGAGGTGTCCCACGCCGCTCAAGATGCGATCCTGGAGCGGGGCCGGGTAGGGCCCTGCGGCGAGCAGCGCGGGGTCGTGGTTGGCCTCGATGAGCAGCGTGGGCACATCGCGCAGGTGGTCAATGAGGCTCGCCTGCACTTCGCCGAGGTCGGTCACCAGGGCGGCTCGCGCGCCTTCTCTCGCGAAGACCAGGGCCACTTGGGGCGCATCGTGGGGGATGGGGTGCGGGTCGATGCACAGCTCGCCGATGGTGAACTGCGTATCGGACCCGAAGAGCCGCACGCCGCGGAGGGCGCTGAGGTGCGGGTTCCGGCGGGTAGCTTCGGTCAAGTAGACGGGGGCATCCCACGCCTTGGCGATGGTCCGGGCGTGGCCCACGTGGTCGCCGTGGCCGTGGGTGAGGACTACGGCGTCGACCCGGTCGAGGGGTTCGCCCCGGGCGGCTTCGGCGCGCAGGCGTATCTGCCGCACCGAGAGCCCTGCGTCGACGAGGACCCGCGTCGGCCCCGCTTCGACGAGGGCCGCGTTGCCGCGGCTGCCGCTGCCGAGGATCGTTATCCGGATACTCACGCTTTTCACCCGCGCCCTTGGCGCCCTCGGCTTTCTGCCTTAGAAGTGCCCGTCTCGCGAGGGGAAACGATGAGTGACAGCCACGACGCCGAACCACGACGCCTGATCGTCGAGCTCTGCCGGCACACGCCAACTTTGCATGAACCACAGAATCCCGTGGTGGCGCTACAAGCAGCGCGTTGAGGGCCTGTGGTACAAGTGGACGCGAAAGGCAACGCCTGGTGGAGCGCCCCATCAACGCCATTTGGCCCCGGCTCGAAACCCGGCTGCCCCTCGCCGATCTCGGCGAGTTCCCGACGCCCGTGGAAGATCTGACAGCGGTGATGACCTCGGCCGGGAGCCGGGGGTTTCCGGCCTGGGTCAAGCGCGACGACCTGTCCTCTCCGGTGTACGGCGGGAACAAGGTCCGCACCCTCGAGGCGCTCTTCGGGGCGGCCCTCGACTCCGGTGCGTCTCATGTCTTCTCGACTGGGGCCTTCGGTTCGAACCACGCGGCGGCGACGGTGCTGCACGCTCCCCGGGTGGGCCTCGTCCCTGGGGCGGCGCTCTTTCCCCAGCCCGTGGCGAAGACCGCTGCCGACAACCTGCGCGTGATTGTGAAGCACGCGCAGGAACTCGTGGCCTTGCCCCACTGGTCGGCGCTCCCCTTCGGCATGTACCGGGTCCGGCGGCGGGTCGCCCGGGCGGGCGGCCGCGCCCACGTGATGGTCCCCGGCGGCGCGACCCCACGCGGGGGCATCGGCTACGTCTCGGCCGCCCTCGAGGTGGCCCAACAGGTCGACCGAGGTGAGATGCCGCGCCCGGCGACGGTCGTCGTGCCGGTGGGCTCGACCTGCACCACCGCCGGGCTGCTCGTCGGCTTCCACCACGCCGCCCGTATGGGTGTCGGCTTCGTCGACGGCCGCGGTGCGCCTGCACCGCCCCGGGTAGTGGCGGTCCGCGTGACCCCCTGGCCGATCACCGCCTCGTCTCGCATCATCCGCATGGCCGTCGCCATCTCCCGAGAGCTCGCTGCCCTCGCGGGGCAGCCGGAGCTCGCTCTCTCGTCAGCGGTGCTCGGTCGCCATCTCGAAGTCGACGGCGCGTTCCTCGGCAGCGGCTACGGTCAACCGACGACCGAAGGGCTCCGGGCGATCGCGGCCTTCGCGGGACGCTCCGTCCCCCTCGATACGACCTACTCATCGAAGGCCGCGGCGTGTTTCCTCGATTACGCCCGTCACCAACGCGGTGCACCGTTGCTCTTCTGGGCGACCAAGAGCTCCGCTCCCCTGCCTGCGGTCGACCCGGCGGAGCTGCGCACGGCGCCGGCGGCGATGCGACGCTGGCTTGCCCGGCTTTCGGGCTAATGGCCTGGTCAGCGGAAGAGGGCGCCGAGGTTGAGGTTGTTGAAGTCGATCGAGGAGACGTCGAAAGACGAACCGTCGTCGAGATTGAAGCGATAGAAGCCTTCGTTGGGGATGCCGTTGTTGATGACGACCCCTTCGTAGCGGAGCGTTCCTGCGAAGGTCGGGGGCGCATCGGCGGCTTCGGCGATCGTGAAATCGACGGCGCCGACCATGTCGCCGGTCGCCGAAATGTCCGTCCGGCTCGTATAGGTCCCGTCGTAGTGAAAACCCGTGAGGTCCGTGTAGTCGATGTACGTCATCGTGGCCTTCGGTGAGAGCAGCTCGGCGAAGAGGACCTCCTGGCGGCCGCTCTGGAAGCCTTGAAACTCGCCGACCCGGCCGACGTACATCGTGAGCCCCGCCCCACCGAAGCCGACCACCCGAGCGAGGGAGACGATGATCGCGTAGTTGACGAGACGAGCGAGGAGGACCTGGTCCTCCGGGACCGTGGGATCGATCCGGTCGAGGAGCGTGCCCACCCGGAGGAAGGTCTGGGGCCCATCGCCGGTCTCGAGGGTTATCTCGTCCTGGTTCGCGAGGATCGCCCCGGTGTATTCGATGGGCACGTCGAGGAGGGTCGTGGTCGACCCGATGCGCATCGACGCGGGGGTATCGTACTCGTGCTCGTACTCGTAGATGATGTCGAAGGACGCCCGGACGACCCCGGCTTCCGGTGCGCGGTACTTGCCCGTGAGCAGGACGATGTCGCCGTTCTCGATGATACTCGCGTAGGCGATGTCGCCGATGTTCCGTTCGTCTTGGGCGCCGAAGATCACCATCTCTGTCTTGGTGTCATCGCCGAGCATGTAGGTCTCGGCGGCGCCGTCGAAGGGTGTGCTCGGGTCGAGGAGCTGGCCCAGCTCGCCGTAGACCGGCTCACACGCGAGGGCCAGAGGCAGCAGGAGGAGCGCCAGGGAGAGCAGGGTGAGGTGGCGCGTCATTGTTCGCCCCCGGGAG
>JAFDCW010001084.1 GCA_019312705.1 Deltaproteobacteria bacterium | reverse complement strand
CGGCGTCCCGCCCTTGAATGACATCGCGGGCGTAAGCCACGTTGGCGCCGATGGTCGCCGCGGGGTTGCGCAGGTCGTGGACTACCAGCTCCAACAAACGACCGACCTGCTTCGTACGATCCGTCATTTGGGGTCGAGGTCCGCGCGCAGTAGGTCGACGGTGTCAGAAAATGCCATGTTGTGTTCGTCCTGGTGTTGGATGATGGAAGTCGAGAGGTCGAGGGCCGCCTCGAGGGGATCTTCGGTCGCGTAAGCCCGCTTCGACCGCGGCAGCCCGAGGGCCTGAGCGCGTCCCTCGAGAATCGGGATGACCGACCCCCGCATGCGAGCCTTCAGGCGCCGCACCCGCTTCGAGACCGCACGTGCGCGGCGGCCCCCGACAAAGAGACCGGCGCCGAAGCCGAGCACCAGCCCGCCCGCCGCCGCGAGCAGGGTCTCCCAGGCCGCCATTGCGGGAGCATACCCCAATACCGCTCAATCGGATCCGCCTCTCCCCCAGGGACTAGTGTGTGATGTCCTCGCAAGGAAGGAAGGCGATGGAAATGCACCGCATTTTCGAGGTTTCCTGACGCCGCGAGGGAGCCGTGGAACGAGCGAGAAACCTTCCGTGGCTCTGGATCACGCACTAGGGCAGCGAAAGCACCCGGTCTCGGCCGTGGGCATCGATGAGCGCCACGATATAGGAGATCACGGCTTGGCGGCGGTCCATCACATCGGCGATCTGCCGGTCGTCGAGGCTGAGCTCCCCGTGGGCACCGCGGGCCCCGGGGTCACGGCCGAGCTCGGCTCGCAGCGCCTGCTCGTTCATGCGCAGGAGCCGCTGCACGAAGGTCCGTGAGAACTTCTCGGTGCGCTTGAGGTGGTCGAAAACCCGACGATGAGTCTCCGCCGGGAGGGGGGCCGAGAAGGCGCTGTCGTGGTCCCGGATGATCAGCCGAGAGGCGTCGGGCAGCCCCTGGGCGTTGCCCCCGCTCCAGCGGTCCCAGTTGCCGATGAGGTAGTCGAATACCACCAGGCGACTCAGGTCTGCGTGCAGCGGCACGTCCTTCGCAGCGATTTCGCCGCCCTGGCGCAGACGCCGGGTCCACCGGGTCATGCGCCCGGCACGCTCGAGGCCGAGGCTACGGATCTGGGGCACCCAATAGATCGAGGCCCCGGTGCAGGTGCCGTCGTCGTTCCAGATGGTCCACTGCACGATCTCGTCCCAGGCGTCTTCGAAGTCCGGATGCAGGCGCGCCTGGATGTCCTCGCGGCGTACGCGTCGGGTGACCGCCGGGGGCACGTCGTCCATGCCGAGCAGTCGGGCGATGCGATACGCAGCGACCTCCGAGGCCGCCCCCCCGGGCCGCTGCCGGTTCCGAGGCTTGAACGCGCCGTTGATCGGCCCGTCGAGGAGCATCTCGAAAACCACCGACGTCGAGCCTACCGGCTTGAAGCGAGTCGGCCGGTCCGTGAGCAGATGACGCTGGATCTCGTCCTGGCGCAGGCCGGTCCCCGCAAAGGCCAAGGGCCTCGACGGCGCCTTGGCGAGGATGTCGGAGTTTATGAACTGCTGCGGGTCGATACGCGACAGCCCCCGGTGCCCGGTCAAGAGACCACGCTCGGGGCGTACTACCCGCCCGCCCTCGGGCGGGACTTCGGGCTGTCCGGAGGCCCCCGCAGCGAGCATCGAGGCCGCCACCGAGACCGAAACGGCGGTGATTAGAGCGGCGCGCTTCACGAAATCAACGAATGCCCTGAAGCACGTTCTTCGCGATGACCATGCGCTGCACCTGCGAGGTGCCCTCGTAGATCTGCAGGATCTTCGCATCCCGCATCAGCTTCTCGACGGGATAGTCCTTCATGTAGCCCACGCCGCCGAAGATCTGAACGGCGTCGGTGGCCACCTGCATGGCGCTGTCGGCGCCGAAGGCTTTGCTGTAGCTCGCCACCACGGAGCTTCTCTCTCCCTGGTCGATGAGCCACGCGGCCTTGTGCACGAGGAGCCGCGTCGCCTCGTAGGCGATCGCCATGTCGGCGATCATGGTCTGAACCATCTGGTGGTTCGCGATGGGAACTCCGAATGTCTTGCGCTCGAGAGCGTAGGCCACGGACTCGTCGAGGGCCCGGCGCATGATGCCGCAGGCCCCGGCGCCGATGTCCGGGCGGGTACGATCGAAGGTCTCCATGGCGACCTTGAAGCCCTGCCCCGCAGGGGCGAGGACGTTGGCCGCTGGCACCTTCGCGTCCTCGAGGATGATGGTCGAGGTGTCGCTCGCGCGCTGCCCCATCTTGTCTTCCTTCTTGCCGATCGAGACCCCGGGAGTCTCGCGGTCGAC
>JAFDCW010000340.1 GCA_019312705.1 Deltaproteobacteria bacterium | reverse complement strand
AGACGGACACGGAGACAGAGACGGAAACGGAAACGGAAACGGATTCGGATTCGGATTCGGATTCGGATTCGGACCCGGATTCCGACCCGGAAGGGGACGACCGATGACCCGCTCATTCCTCACCGTCGCCGCGGCGCTCTGCCTGGCGCTCTCCCCCCTCGCGGTCTCGGCCCAGGGGACCCCGGACACCCCGCAGGCGCAGCCCACCCCGCAGGCGCAGCCCGCCCCCCAGGCGCAGCCCGCCCCGCAGGCGCAGCCCACCCCGCAGGCGCAGCCCGCCCCCGAGGCGTTGCCCCCGGGTCATCCTCCGCTTGGTCCGGCCACGGCGATGGGGCAGATGGCCGACGACGCCGACCGCGCCGAACAGCAACAACGTGAAGAGCGCTCCGCCCCCGGGGTCCCCGACCAGCACATGCGTCAGGCGCTCTCGGGAGAGACGCCGGAGATCGCCACGGCGATCCCGAGCACCCAGGTGCCCGTGGGTTCCATCCGGGTGGCGGTGATCGACCCGAGCGGCAACCCGATGGCGGGGGTCGACGTCGATCTCGGCGTCATGAGCCAGGAGAACAACCGCGACCGCGTTCGTCAGGCCACGGACGCGGCGGGCATGACGTCCTTCGACGGCCTGCCCACGGGTCAGGCCCAGGCCTACCGCATCAATGTGCATGCGGAAGGGGCGCGCTACAGCAGCAACCCCTTCCAGCTGCCGACGGACCGCGGGTATGACGTCTCCATCGTCAACCTGCCGACGACCCGGTCGTCGGACTCGGTGCTGCTCATGCTGCACCGTACCTTCCTCGAACTGCGCGCCGAGCGGCTGCACGTCGTGCATCAGCTTCAGTTCGTGAACCTGGCGCTCGAGACCTACGTCTTTCCGACCGACGGCCTCGAGGTCGGGTTGCCGGTTGCCCACACGGCCTTCCAGTCCCAGGAAGTCATGAGTGACCAGCGCATCTCCGAGACGGAGGGCGGCTTCACCCTCAAGGGCTCTCTGCCCCCTGGTCGTACCAACCTCGTCTATGGCTACGACCTGCCCCTCGACGGCACCGACGTGGACTTCACGATTCCCGTCTCGTTCCGCACCTTCTCGGTGCGCGTCGAAGCGCTCGCGTCACCCGACATGCGCCTCGATGTCGAGGGCATGCCGGCGGCCCAGGCCCACGAGACCGAGGGCCAAAGGCTCTTGATCACCGAGATGCAGCGGGAGCCGACCGACCCCGCCCTCGACGAAATCGTCGTGCACGTAGGCGGCATCGAGGGCCCCGGCCCGGGGCGCTGGGTCGCCGTCGGTGCGGCGCTGGTCCTCCTGGTGATGGGCCTGCTTTTCGCGTTCCGCGGCGGCGCGGCGGATCCGGCCCACGCGTCCCGGGCGCGCGAGCTGCAGACGAAGGACCTCCTCGACCAGGCCGCCGACCTCGAGCGCATGTTCGAGGACAACGAGGTCGGCCCGAAGTACCGCAAGCGCCAAATGGACGCGATTACGACCCGCCTCGCGTCGGTGCTCCGCGAAGCGAAGGCCGCCGAGTCCCCGAAGGGCTGAGGCGGCCAAGGGGCGGCCGCGCTCTTTCGTGGTAGATTAGACGCTACTACATGAGAGCAGTACCGGCTTGTGTGGCGCTTCTGGCGCTGATGACGTTGACCTCTTGCACCCTCGATGCGGGCGCTCTTGTCCCGAGCACGGATGCCGGGACTCGAGCTCGCGACTCATCCCTTTCGGACGCGGGCTTCGGCGATGGCGCACTGCCGGATGGGGCGTCGCCCGACTCCGGGAGCCCGGACGCTGGGCGGCCCGACGGCGCCTCGCCCGACTCGAGCGTCCCCGACGCGGGCATGCCCTGCACGGCGTGGGGCGCGCAGCACTTCGACCCCTGTACCCTCCCGGGCACGGACATGGAGGTCAACGTCTCCGAGGATGCCGTCTATGACACGGACTCGGGCACGCTCCGAATCGGCGGCGTCGACCTCATCGTCCCGAATGACATCATCGATCAGGGCGGGACGGACGCACGGATCATCGTCGTCGATAACTTCCGCATCGGGGCCGGGGCACGCCTCCGCGTGGTCGGGTCGATGCCCCTGATCGTGGCGTCCTGGGGGACGATTGCCATCGAGGGTGACCTCGATGCGGGTAGCGTACGAGGCGGTGTCGCCGGCGCCGGTGCAAATCACGGATCGTGCAATGCGGTCGCACCCACGGCGACCGGGGACAGCGGAACCGGCGGCGGCGGCGGCGGTGGGTTCGGTGGTCGCGGCGGAAACGGCGGCGAGGGCGATTCCAACAACACGCCTGGGGGCACCTTTCCGGGTGGGTCAGGCGGGGCGGCAGTCGCGACACCGACGATCGTTCGCGGCGGCTGCCCCGGTGCCCAGAGCGGCCCCGACGGTGGCGGCGCGGTCGGCGCGGGGGGTACCGGAGGCGGCGCGATCCAACTCAGCGCCCTCGGTGCCATCACTGTGCCGGGGCGCATCTTGGCCGGCGGTGCCGGAGGCACTGGCGGGCCCGATTCCAGGGCCACTGGCGGCGGCGGCGCCGGGTCCGGCGGCTACATCGGCCTAGAGGGTTCTACGGTGACGGTGACCGGCGTGCTCGCCGCCAACGGCGGCGGCGGCGGTGAGGGCACCGACCGCAGTAACACCGGCGACAATGGTGAAGACGCGCACCCGGACGAGAGCAGAGCGCCAGGCGGCAGCGGCGGGACGACCATCGGGACCGATGGCGGGATGGGCGGGGCGGGTGCCCAGCTTGCGGGCGCGGACGTCCCGGGCGTGCTGAACGGCGGCGGCGGCGGCGGCGGAGGCGGCGTTGGATTCGTGCTCGTATGGTCTGCGGACTACACCGGCTCCGGCGCCGCGATCTCACCCGCCGTGATGTCCATGCCCTGACGTCGATCGCCTGGACCCTCGGGCGAACGTGAAAGAGCCCGACGTCGAATGACGCCGGGCTCTCGCACGGGGAGGACTCGTTCACCTACTCAATGCGCTAGGCGCGATGCGGCCCGGGCGAGCTCGACGAACTCGCGCTGCTCTTCCTGCTGGCCGAGGGCGCTCTCGGCGATGGAGATGATGCGCTCGAACGAAGAGCCCTGGCTGTGGTCGCTCTGGCTGAGAATCTCGGCGTACCCGGCGACGGCGGCGCCGAAGCGGAAGCCCCGGGAGGCTTGGTCGAAGCGACTGACCCCGTCGCTGGCCGAGAAGGGGTAACTGCGCAGGTAGCTCTGGTTGCCGTCGGGGTCCTTGTAGCGGAGGTGCACCTCGGCGAGGGGGCCCTCGAGTTGGTCGAGGCTCATGCCACGGCGCAGCTCGATCTCGATGAAGGCCGTCACGAAGTCTCCAGCGCCGACCTCGGCTGCGTCCACCTGGTCGTTGGCGAAATCCTCGTGGGCCAGGATGCGGTTGTCATACCCGACGATGCGATGGGACCGCACGACGCGGTCGTTGAACTCCACCTGGACCTTGGCGTCCTTGGCGACCACCTGGAGCGTCGCCGACAGGTCCCGGCCGAAGGCTCGATCTGCTTCCCGCGCCGTGTCGATGTACCCGTAGTTGCCATTGCCGCGGTCGGCGAGCTGCTCCATAAACGCGTCGTTGAGGTTGCCGCTGCCATAGCCGAAGACGCTCAGGGTGATGCCTTGCTCGCGGCGCCGGGCGACCTCTTCGATGAGCCCATCGCCGGTCAGGCCGACGTTGAAGTCGCCGTCCGTGCAGAGCACGACCCGGTTGATGCCGCCGCGAACGAAGTGCTGGGCCGCAAGATCGTATGCGGTGCGGATGCCCGCTGCGCCGTTGGTGCCGCCGCCGGCGGCGAGGGCACTGATGCCCGCTTCGACGGGGCCTCGATGACTCAGCTCGGTCGGTGGCAGCACGATGCGGTCGGAGCCTGCGTAGGCCACGATGGCCACCCGGTCGTTGCCCCGGAGGTTCCGCGAGAGTTCTCGGAGCGAGTATTGGATCAGGCCGATCTTGTCCGGGGACGCCATCGACCCCGAGACGTCGACGAGGAAGACCAGGTTCGTTTGCGGACGCGCTTGCTGGTCGACGTCCATCGCGCGCACGCCGATGCGCAGCAGGTGCCTTCCCTCGGCGAAGGGGGAGGGCGCCGCCTCGAGGTGCACCGCAAAAGGGGTGTCCGATTGGGGGTCCGGGCCGCGGTCATCGAAGTTGAAGAAGTTGATGTACTCCTCGGCGCGCACACTTCGCGGGGAGGGCAGGCGCCCCGAATTGATGTCTCGGCGCATGATCGTGTAACTCGCCGTATCCACGTCGAGGGAGAAGGTCGCCAGGCGGTCCTGGCGCGTATCGACCACCGGGCTCTCCTCCGTGTGGGAGTAGCTCTCCCCGGTTACCGGGGCTCCGCCCATCTCCCCACCGGTCGAGGCTGCCATGTCGGCGCTCTCATACTCGGCATCGCCGCCGTAGTAGGCCTCCTCTGGGCCTCCAGCGGCGTAGTAGGAGGTGCCACCGCAGGCGGCGCCCATCAGGGCGAGGACACAGGCAATTCGAGTCATTCGGTTCATAGCTACCCTCCGTTGGTCGGGGGGGAAACGGGGCCCACCGCCTTCCCTTACACCTCACGAGAGAGTTTTTCCCTCGGGAAGCTCGGGGTGTAGTCTCCCGCTCGATGGGATATCTACGTTGGGGTTGGTCGCTGTCGTTGGTCTTGCTGCTCGCTTGCGGCGGGGGGACGGCCACGCAGCCGATCGAAGAGCCGATGCCCGAGCCGATGCCCGAGCCAGAACCGGAACCCGAACCGGAGCCGGAACCGGAGCCGGAGCCCGAGCCCGAGCCGGAGCCCCAGCCCGAGCCTGCGCAGGCGCCCCTCGTCTCGCCGACGAGCGAACAGGTTCACGAGGCCATGCTCGCGGCCTCCAGCGATGGCCACGCGTTTCAGCGTCTCGTCGAGCCTTCCTGGGGCGTCGGCGTCTTTGATCCCGCCGAGGACCGCGTCACCCACTACTGCGACATGGACAACCTCGCGAACCACCCGGGCCTCTCCTTCCTCATCGAGCACGACGATCGCTTCGAGTGCAACCGTGCTGTTCGTCGTTGCCAGGTCCGCGACGCGACCGGCCGTGGATATGCCTTCGCCTTCCGCGAAGGGCAGGGGGGCGCAGTCTATCTAAACGCCATCGTCCACTACGCGCGGCGCGTGCCCAATCAAGAAAGCCGAGCGGCCCGCGCCTTCCTCGGGGCCGGTGACGGAGTTTGCGGCCTCGAGCGCGCGCTGAGTGACGAAGACCCACCACCCGTCGACCGCTTCTCGGTCTTCGTTTCCGAGCAGACGGGGCTGGTGCCCGAAGTCGTGAGCGAGCACCACTGCGCCGCCGCTGCGGACGCCGCCGCCGACGAGCGCCTCGGAGTCCTCGGCAACTCGGGCCCGCGGCGTTGCGACCGAAACCCCACGCGCTGCGAGTTCCGGGTCGGCGATGAAGACGTCACGGTTTACGGCACCGATGGTGTGCCGTCGGCCGTGGCGATCACTCGCCACGGCATGGAGCGGAACCTCCAGCGCGCTCAGGGCTCGGCCCTCGCGACGTTCTTGCGTGGCGCCGATCGCCACAGCTGTCCGGACTAGAGAGCGCCGCCTGGGTCATGCGACCCAGGAGACGCTACTCCGATACGAGGCAGTAGCGGGTCAGAACGGGATGTCGTCGTCGCCGAAGTCGTCGGGGTATTTCCCGTCGCCGCCGCCGCCGCCGCCGCCGCCGCCGCCGCCGTCGTCGCTGCCGCTACTGCTGCCGCCGCCGCCACC
>JAFDCW010000339.1 GCA_019312705.1 Deltaproteobacteria bacterium | reverse complement strand
GGTCAAGGGACCCCCCCAAAGAATTGCGCAAGAATTGGCCAAACTGGCGGATCGGCGCCGAGCCCCATGAGACGGATCCCTCCCCCACACCCCGATCGCCCCGGGCTTCCCCCTGCGCTACTCTCCGCCGCACCGATGGACCGACGGGCGATCGCGCGTGAACTCACCCTGGTCTACGTGGCGATCGCCGCCCTGACCTTCGCGATCACCCGTGGCCGCGACATTCCGCCCTTCGATCAGTGGGTGCATCTGGCCGTTGGGGCCCTCTTTCTGCTGAGCGCCATGCGCCTGGCCCAGCGCGAACCCGGGGGCATGCGCCGCATGGGCATCGACCTCGAGGGGGTCCTCGTGCCCCCCGAGATCGGCGAGAGCGGCGAGATCCGCGAAGACGGCGAAGAAGAGCCAGGCCCACGAGACTTCCTGGGCCTCCGAGAGCTTGGTCGGACGCTCGCGCGTGCAGCCCCGGCGGCGCTCCGGGAGAGCGGTTTTGCGCTCTTCCTCGCCCTGGTGATCTTTCCCCCTTTCGCCCTGGGATTCTCGTTCTACCACGGCCCCAGCCACCCCTTCACCCCGAGCCTGCCGCGCGATCCCCTGGCCTTCGCTCTCGCCCAGATCCTCGTCGTCGCCCTCCCCGAAGAGGCTCTCTTCCGCGGGTACTTCCAGACCCGCCTGTCGGATGTATTCACGAAAAAGCACCGCATCCTCGGCACCGACGTGTCGCTCGTGGCGCTCGTCATCCAGTCGGCACTTTTTGCGCTCGTGCACTTCGTCGTCGACGGTCAGCCCGAACGCCTCGCCGTCTTCTTTCCGGGCCTGCTTTTCGGCTGGGTCCGTGCCCGTCGGGGCGGCATCGGGGCGGCCATCCTCTTCCACGCCCTCAGCAACCTCTACGCCGACGTGCTCGTCCGCGGGTGGCTGGGATGAATCGGTGACGGTAGGGTAGACCGCAACGACGGCGCGTTCTAAACCGAGCTCGTGCTGAGCAGGGAGCGTTGGACATGAAACAAACGAACGTACGGGAGCTCCCGCCGCCGCGCGGGGTAGTCGAACGCATCGTCACCCTGGCCCTCGAAGAGGACCTCGGTCGGGGCGATGTCACCACCGAGGCGTGCGTACCCCCGGGGGTCCTCGGCGAAGCCGTGATCCGAGCCCGGAAGGAACTCGTCGTCTCGGGCCTCGATCTCATCCGGGAGGTCTACCGCCAGGTGGACCCGGACATCGACGTGCACGACCGAGCGAAAGACGGCGAGCTCGTCGCCGCCGGGGCCGAGGTCGCCAAGATCGCCGGCCGGGCCCAGGGCATCCTCGGGGGCGAACGCGTCGCCCTCAACTTCGCCCAGCGAATGAGCGGCATCGCGACCAAGACGCGGCGCTTCGTCGACGAACTGCCGAGCGGTGGCCGGACGCGCGTCGTCGATACACGGAAGACGACGCCGGGCCTGAGGGCCCTCGAGCGCTACGCCGTCCGCTGCGGCGGGGCCAACAACCACCGCGAAGACCTCTCATCGGCGGTGCTCATCAAGGACAACCACATCGCCGCCGCCGGCGGCGTCGCCGCCGCCATCGAGCGGGCCCGGAGACACGCGCCCCATACCAGCCGCATCGAGTGCGAGGTCGACACCCCGGAGCAACTTCAGGAGGCCATCGAGGCCGGCGCCGAAATCGTCCTCCTGGATAACTTCCCCGATGAAATACTCCGGGAGATGGTCGCCCTCGTCGCCGGCCGGGCCCTCGTCGAGGTATCCGGGGGCGTGAAGCTCGAGCGAGTCGCGGGCATCGCGGCGGCGGGCGTAGACATCATCAGCGTCGGCGCCCTCACCCACTCGGCGCCATCGGCGGACCTGGGCCTCGACTGGATAGACCAGCACGCGTGAACGCCGCCGACTTCGAAGCGCAGCTCCGGACCGAACGCTACGGCAGACCCCTCGAGCTCCTCGAGGTCACGGCCAGCACCAACGACGACGCCCGCGTCCGCGCTGAGGCTGGGGCGACAGACGGCTCCCTCGTCGTCGCCCGAGAGCAGAGCGCCGGCCGCGGAAGCCAGGGACGCCGCTGGTCATCACCGAGCGGCGGGCTCTACTTCTCCCTGGTCCTGCGCCCGCGCCTCGAAACGCCGGCGCTGCCGCCCCTGACCCTCGTCGTCGGCCGGGCCGTGGCCGAGACCATCGAAGCGCGTTGCCCGGGCCTCGGCCGCGCCGAGGTCAAGTGGCCCAATGACGTGCTCGTCGGCGGTCGCAAATGCGCGGGGATCCTCGTCGAAAGCGCCACGGTCGGGGCCAAGCTCGAACACGTCATCGTCGGCGTCGGCATCAACGTGGGACGCGACGCCTGGGACGCCGAGCTCCAGGAGACCGCGACGTCACTGCCCGAAACAGACCACGGCGCTCTCCTCGCGGACCTCCTCCTACGACTCGAAGGAGGCGTGGCCTTGCTCGAAAGAGAGGGGCCGACCTCCGCAGTGCGAGCGATCGAGGGCCGCCTCGCCTACCGCGGGAGGACGGTACGCAGCGGCGACGTCACCGGAACACTTCTCGGTCTCAGCCCCTCGGGTGCCCTGCGCCTCGACACCGCCGACGGCCCGACAGAACTCGTCGCCGGCCGCCTCGAGCTCGTCCGGGCAACCTGAGATGCGCTCTAGAACCGAAATCGGTATACGGGGGGCACGCGACGCACGCTAGTCGTGCGCGGGGCGACGACGCGCACCGTTGTCCCACGGCCCGGAGAGGCACCGGCGGGAGGGGGTGCCGGATAGGTGTAGGTCACACCGCGGCGAGCGCCGCGCACGACCGGGGCGGAGCGAACGGGGGACGGCTGGGTTTGCCCCGAGGCGTACCCCGGCGGCCCACCGGTCACTGAAAGGTCGGGCGTGAGGCGTTGACCGGGCTGCGCATCCGCGGGCATCGGGTAGTAGAACCAACGTCCCGCGTGGCTCACCCAGTAGCCTGCGACGCGGCGTTGGCCCGGCTGAGTAACGGCAACCGTAGACGCTCCCGCGGGGGCCTCGGTTGCTGGGGCGACCGCGGCGGGGGCAGCGACCACGGGAGCCGGGGCAACCGCGGGAACGGGAACCGGCGCAGGAGCTGGAGCCACGACCGGCGCGCGGACCGCCGGCGCTTCGGTCCCCGTCCCCGCGATGCTCGCGAAGACCTCGGTCACGTAGACGCCTCCGTCTGCATAGACAGCGGAGATGCCCACGTGGGTCATGGCGCCCGCGAGCATGTTCTGGGCATGGGCGGGACTTGCTTCGAGGCCCGCTTGGGCTTCCGCCGAGGAGCCATCGAAGGCCACGTTCTCCGCGAGGACTCCGACTTCGAGCCCCGTGGATTCGACCCGGTCGGCCGGCGATCCGGTCCGCGGCGAAACGTGCTCGAGCATCTGGTGCCATGCCATGTCTGCGCTGTGCGTGCGCGCGGCGGCGTCTAGGCGGGCGTCCCGGGAAAGCGGCGACAAGCCCGCCTCGGAGCGCAGGTCGTTCAGCCGCTCGAGGATGGCGGCCTCACCGGCCTCGTCCCGCTCCTGGGCGGCCGCCCCAGAGGAGGTCAGGGCAGTCACAGCGGTCGCCGCAAGAACGAGCGGCAGAGCGGTGAGGAACGAGGGACGCACGGTTCACACCAGAGCAATGCCCGAGCCAGCCCTCCGACGTGAAGATCACACGGCTTTTTTCGCCCCCAGAGAACTCCCGTTCACGGCCCACCGCGCATCTCTGCACACTGCCGAGGCGATCCAGGCCTTGCGCTCGACGCTGGTTGCCCCGATGACTGCCCCATGGAGAGCCAAGAAATCGTCCAACGAGGCGCAACAATCATCACCGACAGTGCGGGCGTGCGCGTGCTCGACGAGGTGGCTCTCCTCGAGGTCACCGGCGACGACAGCCGCAGCTGGCTCAACGGCCAGGTCACGAACGACGTGCGCGAGACCAAAGCGGGGGACGCCGTATACGCTCTGGCGATCACCGTGAAAGGCCGGATCCTCGCGGACGTGTGGGCCTTCGACCGCGGCGACGACGTCTTCTGGCTCGCCGTCCCGAAGCAGAGCGTCACTCCGCTCCTCGAGAGCTTCGAGACTCAGATCATCATGGAGGACGTCGAGGTCGAAATCCGCGAGGACCTCGCCGTGATCTCCGTCGTCGGACCTCGGGCAGCGGACGTGGTCGCCCAGTCCAGCGACCAAGGCGGCACGCCGGCAGACCGCGTTCACCCATCAGACCGCCTCGGCGTCGGAGGTCGGGACGTCATCGTGGATCGATCGACCCTCGACACCGCCCGGGATGGCCTCGTCGAGGCGGCGCGCAGTGTCGATGGCGACATGGTCAGCTCCGCGAGCTGGGACCTCGTTCGGCTTTGGAAGATGGCGCCGCGCTTCGCCGTCGACTTCGACCAACGAAACTACCCTCAGGAGGCGGGCCTCGAGGCCCGCGCGGTCTCCTTCAACAAGGGCTGCTACCTCGGGCAGGAAGTGGTCTGCACCCTCGAAAGCCGGGGCAAGACCTCAAAGCGTCTCGTCGTCCTGACCGTCGATGGCAATTCGCCTCCGGAAGCCGACGCCGACATTCTGCGCCGGGACCAAGACGCGGGTCAGGACCAAAGCGTCGGGCGAGTCACCTTCGCCGCCTTCGACGGCGACTCGACCTTCGCCTTCGGCTACGTAAAATCAGCTCTCGCCCAAGCCGGCACCCAGCTCGCAATCGATGGACGAAACGCCGAGGTCCTCGCCGTGGTCAAATGATCGCATCGCCCCCTCAGCGGCCGATGCGATGTCCCCCGTCGACGACGAGTTCGTGTCCATTCGCGAGGTCCGACGACGCCAGGTGCACGACGGCTTGGGCGACATCGTCGGCCCGCCCTAGGCGGCCGAGGGGGATGTGCTCGACGAGACGGGCAATGGTTTCTTCGTGCATCCCCGGCGGCGGCAGGACGGTTCCCGGAGCAACAGCGTTGACGCGCACCGCGGGCGAGAGTTCGATCACTAGGACCTCCATCAGCTGACGCACCGCGGCCTTCGAGAGCAGGTAGGGCAGATAGTCCCGGTGGGGTCGGTCGAGGGCGGCGTCGGTGATGAATACGACCGCCCCGTGGGTGCGCCGGAGAGCCGGGGCACACTCGATCGCGAGGGCCAAGGGTGCCTCGACGTTGAGGGCAAAGGCGTGGCGCAGGTGGCTGGGCGCGATGGCGTCGAAGGCGACGCGTTCGAAGTTGGCGGCGCTCGGTACGAGGACGTCGAGGTCCCCGTCCCGGAGCACGGCCCGAGCGAGCTCCCGAGTCGCATCGGGGTCCGAGAGATCGGCCTGCCGCGGCGTCGCCGCGCCTCCGGCTCGGACCACCGCCTCGCAGGAAGCCTCGGCCCCCTCTCTGTTGCGGTGGTAGTGAATGTCGACGTGCATGCCTTCGGCGCCGAGCGCCCGGGCGATGGCCGCTCCGACTCGAGTCCCAGCGCCGGTCACCAGGGCACGCTTGTTCGTGAGGTCCCGCATGGTGGGACCCTAGCAGGCAGTGGCGATGACGTTACGGAAGGCCTATAGTTCCCCTGATGATCATGCTGACCGACAAAGCCGCTGAAAAGGTGAGGGAAATTCGCGAGGCCGAGAGCCTCGGGGACCAAGGCCTCCGGGTCCGGGTTCTCGGCGGGGGCTGCTCCGGCTTCTCCTACGACCTCTTTTTCGAGGAAGAGATCACCGATCTCGACCAGCAATTCGAGTCCCACGGCATCCCGATCTACATCGACATGATGAGCTTCCAGTACCTCGAGGGGACCGAAATCGACTACGTCGAGGGGCTGCACGGG
>JAFDCW010000338.1 GCA_019312705.1 Deltaproteobacteria bacterium | reverse complement strand
ACGACGGGACGCCCATCGTCTTCGAGACGGTCTCAATCGGAAACCTCACCTACCCCGCGGCGATCAACGAGGAAATCCAGCGGAAGCTCGCGACCGAACAGGACCTCGAGCGCATGGATCGGGAACGCCAGATCGCCGAGCAGGAGGCCGAGATCATGGTGACGACCGCTCGCGGACGGGCAGCGGCCCAGCGCATCGTCAACGAGACCCTGACGCCGCTGTACGTGCAGCACGAGATGCTGGAGGGCTTCAAGGAGCTGTCGCGATCCGGTCGCGTCACCATCGTCTCAGCCCCCACCGGCAACGACAGCTCGCCGGTCATCCTCGGTTTGGGGCAGTGACCTCGAGCCCGATTCGGTAGACTCCGGCCCATGGGCAGGGGAAAGAAGATCGGCATCGTCGTCGCGGTCCTCGCCCTCGCGGGCGCGGCGGCGGTGGCGCTCTGGCCGACGAGCAAAGACCAAGTGGGCTACCCGTTCGCTCGACGGGTCCTCGGCGAGCAACCGAGCCCCATGTGGGAACTGAGCCACGAGGACTTCGTCGCGGCGATCGGACGGGATGCGGCTCGCGCCGAACGGGCGATCGCCCACCTCGAACGTGCCACGGAACTTGCCCACCATCACGCCGAGCTCCTCGAGCGCGAAGACGTCGAAGAGCTGACGCGGTCCGAGCGCGAGGTCGTGCGGCTGCTCTGGTGGTCCTTCCTCGAGCCTCTGCTCGAACTCGACGCGCTCAAACACCGCTGGGAGGGCTGGTACGGCGTCGACTACCGGCGAAACCCCGAACTGCATGCGATGGCCTACGGGCTGACCTACGCCACCCTCTGTGCCCAGGTGAACGCCGGCCAGGACCTGCTCGAACAGGTCTCCGGGAACGAACGCATCCAGGCGCTCTTCAACGAAGCGATGCCCGGCCTCGGGCTGCCCGCCGATACGTTCACGACCTTTCGAAATCGCATGACGCGGGCCCGGGACCAGAGCTTCATCGCCGTCGGCGGCGAGTGGTTCGACCTCTGGATCGCCCGGCACCTTCGGGCGGGCGAGCAGGCGGGACGCGTCGTCGACCTGGTGCGCTCCCAGCGGCGCGAAGCGGAGGGCAACGTCGACGTCGAGGGCGTCTTGGCGACGGTTCAGAACAAGGCAGAACTCCTGAAGAGCACGGCCTTCGATGCATGGTTTCCCGTGCAACGAGACGTCGCCGAGTGGTTTGGTGATACGCGGGTGGTCGCCGCGGACCGGCGCCTCATCTCTGATGCGCAGCTCGTCTCGTTCGGGGAGGTCCTCGAGCCCGGAGACATCATCGTCGAGCGCCGCAACTGGTACTTGTCGAACGTCGGCCTGCCGGGCTTCTGGCCCCACGCGGCGCTCTTCGTGGGCACCCAGGACGACATCCGCGCAGCCTTCGACGACGACCCCGCGGTTCAGGAGCGCTACGGAACGCTGAGCGAGTACCTGGCCGAAGCGCACCCCGAGGCCTGGGCCGCCCTCGGGCGACAAGACCACGCCGGCAACGCTCACCGAGTCCTCGAGGCCGTGAGCGAAGGCGTCGTCGCCGCGAGCCTCGAGCACAGCTGCGGTGCGGACTACGTCGCCGCCCTACGACCCCGCCTCGCCAAGGTCGAGGTAGCCCGCGCCCTCGTCCGCGCATTCGGATATTTCGGCCGGCCCTACGACTTCGACTTCGACTTCGCAACGGACGACACCGTCGTATGCTCGGAGTTGGTCATGAAGGCCTACGAGCCCGAGGCCGATGGGCGAGGCCTACGCGTGCCGCCGATCACTGTGGTCGGCCACGTCGCCGTCCCGCCGACGGAGATCGTCCGGGTCTTCGCCGAAGAGCGCGGGGACGACGACGCTCAGCTCGAGTTCGTGTATTTCCTCGACGGCCGTGAGCGCGGCCACAATGCCCTCGTCGCTGACGAAACCGCCCTCGCCGAGAGCGTGGACCGTCCCAAGTGGGACGTGATGCAGCGTTAGGCTCGACTCGGGGAGACGGGCCCGGAGGCGCTACTCGCAGAGACCGAAGTCACCGACGTCGGCAGCCAAGAAAGGCCGTGGGTTGCACGCGAGCCCCGACGGACAATCCGGCGTGGCGAGATCGCAGAGCAAGCGGCAGACATCATCGATGCATGCCAGGCCTCGGGCGCAATGGGTGAAGTCGCCGCAGGGGGCGCCTTCTGGTCTTATGCCGACGGGGCCGTCGCAGTCGGCGAGGACCCGGGGGGGGTCGACGTCGTACTGAGTGGAAAGCACGCAACGCGTGCCGTTCGGACACGTCGTATCTCCCGCGAGCGGGCTGCACGGCATGGTGCAGCTACGGAATCCTGTCCGCGCCCCGGCCACGCTGTTTACCACCCGAGAACACCGGCCCTCGACGCAGTCCGCATCGCCACGGCAGAGCTGCACGCAGAGCCCGCCCGGACGCGATACACAAACGAGGCCGGCGTCGCAGGACGCGGCGCCGTCGCAGGCCTCGCCAATCGCTGGAGCCGGAGTGGGCGTCGGGGCGCACTCGGGGTTGCCATCTTCGGCCAATGCGCAGCTGTCGGAAGGGTCGCACCCACACTGAGGCAAGACCGGATCGCAAGGAATCTCGCAGGCCATGCCCCCGTCGCCCGTGCCGGCCACACACCCCAACACCGGGTGGCAAACCATCCCCGCTGAGCAGCCGCTGGGATCCGTCGCGAGAAGGCAAGCCCCCCCCCGACAAACGGGCACCATGCACGAAGAGCCCGGCGCGCAGTCGGCGGCTTCTGAGCATTGCGGAGGCGCGCAGGTTTCCTCATCGCCGGCGAGGCACGTGGGGTCGGCGCACCTGCCCGCGACACAGGCCCGCGCAGTCGCCGGATCGCCGGAACCGGGGCAGGTCACGGCGGCACAGCTGCGGGAAACCAGCACCGTGATGTCGACCGATTTGGAGAACCGGACGAGAGCGATTCGGCTGGCGAGGGTCGTGCCGTCCAAACGCAGGAGCTGGATGCGCAGCGACAGGTCGCCGGCGGGAAGACCCGCGAGGTCCCCGACGCGCACGCCTTCGAGATAGTCCGCGGCAGCGGCAGCGTCGTGGTCCGCAAAAACGCCGGACGCCCCCGTACCTCCAGCAATCTCCGTGCGCACCCGGGCGAACTCCAGCCCCGGCACAAAGTCGGTGCGCAGGGCGACGCGGAGGACCGGGCTTTCGCTTGCCTCGCACCCCCCGGTCAACGACGAGAGCGCCAAAACGGCCAGGACAGTGACGCAGGGCGGTGAAGCTACCGGGTGCACCCGTGTAGCGTATGCGAGAATGCCCAACCCGCCACCTGGCCGCAGGCAGTCCCTCGACGACTACATCGAGGCCCAGGTCCACGGCCGGATAAGCATCGCCGAAGATGCCGAGGCCCTCGTGGCAGACCCGTCTTTCCGCGGCACTGCCACCGGAGAGGCCCTGGAGATGCTCGGGCGCCGCTACGATCTTCGTACTAGTGCATTGCGGAGAACCCGCACACCGTCCTCAGGCAAAGACAGCGCCGGGCTCGGATCTGCGGTAAGGAGGGTCATGCGTATTCGAGCAATCTTGGTCGCCTGTGGTGTGCTCCTCTTCGCCGCGTGCAGCGACGACGAAGTTCCCGCCGACTCCTCGGTCGGCGACTCCGGCATCGCGGACACCGGCGGGGACGACACCGGACCCGTGGATTCGGGCGCGACAGACTCGGGCACGATGATGGACGCCGAAGTGGACAGCGGCGCCGACGACTCGGCGGTCCCCGACGACTCCGGCATGATGAGCACCGACGGCGCCCTGCTCGCGTGCACTCTCGATGAGCTGAGCCCGATCCTCGAGTGCGCCTCGTCGGCGTGTGTGATGCTTCCGGATGCGAGCCTGTCCGACGCCAGCCTCGACGCCAGTCTCCCAGACCCCGGCGAGCTGGCGACGTGCATCCTGACGAACTGCGGCCTCCTGGTCTTCGGCGTCTCTACGAGCTGCCGGGGTTGCCTGCTCGCTGGCGTCGGAATGGACCTCGGCGAGATCGGCGCGGCCTGCGCCCCCGGCCTGCCGCTGCCCTGATCGGCGGCGAGGTTCCGTCAGAGGAACGCGTCGGCGAGCATCGGCAGCGCGATGCAGACCCCGAGGGTGATGGCCGTGACGCTCACGAGTGAGAAGATGAAACTCGTGGCGCCGACGCGGGCGTTTTCGGGCTTGCTGAATACGAATACGCCCACGAGGCCTGCGGGCCAAAAAGCGAGGCTGGCGAGGTAGAGCGCATAGCGGGCGGCTCCGAGGGGAAGCGCATCGGTCGGGGACGAGCCCTCGAGGCGCTTCGCTCGAATCAGCGCCCAGCGCGCGGCGAAGATCGCCGTGAAGAGCGAGCTGACGGCGAGCAGCGAACACGCGAGGACGAGGATCGGAACGACCATCGCCGGAAGCACGGCACCGTCAGCGGGCAGGACGAGGGGCACCAGGGCGATGACGAGCGCGATGTGCCCCAAGAAGATGAAGAGACAGTTCCGGCCGGTGCGCGCCCAGTCGCGGCGGGCCAAGCCGACCATGGCGAGAATGGCCGCCCCGAGCCACACCCCAGCGGCACCCGCGTAGAAGAGCTGAACCCGCTCTGGCGACGCTTCGGCCCGGCGCCCGAGGGCCGTCTCGACGCGCTTCATGCGGAAATGCCCAAGCCCGCCCGCGATCATCGCCAAGACTCCCCAGAGACCGAGACAGATCAGGCCGGCGACGATGGAGGCGAGGGTATCGTCCATGGGCGGTGTCTTACGGCACTTCCCGGGGAACCTTCCCAGGGAACGTCGTCGGGGCTCGGAGCGACCTCGAGGGTCCCTGAACGGGCGCGCGAGTTGGGCTCAGAAACCCGGGTCACGATAGAGACCGCCCTGCATAGTGCGCGGCATGCCCTGCATACTGCGCCGCATACCGCGCGGGCGCATGTTCCGGCGGCTTGTTCTCATCGCAGCGGACATGTTGGACCCCGCCTCGTCCTCTACTTCGGCGACGGGCAACGCCTGCAGCTCCACCTGGTACACGGCGCCTTCGGTCGCTCGATGTCCGATGCGCCAGGTCACGTAACCCGCCGCAGCGACTTCGATGACGTGCAGGGATTCACTGACATCGAACTCGACGGTTTCGCCGTCGACCGTTTGTCCGTCGACTCGCACCAGGGCGCCCTCGGGCACGCCCTCGAGCGAAACGGCAACCGTCGCCGGCACCTCTGGCGCCGGGAGCTCGCCGACGGAGTCGCCGGCGTCATCACCAGGCCACGAGACGCCGATTCCGATCACCGTACCGAGCACCGCGAGGCCAACGGCGATGGCAACCCACCCCCTCCGACGGGCCGGAGCCTTCGCCAGAGGGGCCTCGGGCAGTCGCGACGGCTGGTGATCCTCGGTCGGCGGATCGTTCGAGCCGGGTATGGGGGTCAGCGGTCGCCGAGGCAGGTTGTCAAGACTCTTCGGGGCCGCATTCGCTGCGAGTCCCATTGCCGGCGGCCTGAACGAACCCGTAACCGCCGTGCCCCAGGTAGCGGATGCTAGCGAAATCTTGCCGACCGACTTGCGCAGCGCATCGCTCATCTCCTTCGCCGTCGCATAGCGGTCTGCGCGTTCGCGGGCCATGGCCCGCTCCACGACGTCGGAGAATTCCTTCCCTAGGTCGGGCCGCAACTCGTAGAGGGGCTCCGCAGTCGAAGTGCAGATACTGATGATCAGGTCTCCCACGTGCTCCTCGCGGAAGGGACACTCACCCGACAGCGCCTCGTAGAGGATGACCCCCATGCTGTAGATGTCCGTGCGCAGATCG
>JAFDCW010000337.1 GCA_019312705.1 Deltaproteobacteria bacterium | reverse complement strand
GTACCGGCCCGGGACTCGACGCCCAGCTTACCGAGGACCTCGCGGCTCTCGGCGTTGCGCGCGATGATCAGAGCGTCCTGGCAGTACTTGCGCACCAGGTCCTCGAGAGTCGGGTCCATGGCGCCCGCTTCGCCGCCGTAGCCGACGGCGATCTTGCCCTCGGCCGAGGCGAGGCCCAGGGCGCCGACCATCATCGTAGACAGCGCGTTGGCGAACTTGCTCTTGAACATCGAGCCTTCGCACGCGATGACCGCGTGCTGCTGGTGCACCGTGTCGAAGAGGAACTTCGGGAAGATCTGCGGCAGCTGGAGCTGGCGGACGGTCCGGAAGTAGCCTCGGCTGAGCTCCGGGTCGATGGTCAGGATCGACATCTCGACCTGGTCGTCACCGAAGATGTGGCGAAACTGTCGAACCATCTCTTCGACACGCACGTCGGCGCCGGTATTGCGCGTGCCGCTGTAGCCGGCGAAGAGGATCTTGAGGGGCCGCCCCGGCGTCCAAACGGCGCCGGCGTCGTGCACGAAGCGGGTCTTGGCGAGCTCGATGAAGCCCGCCATCGACCCCATGAGGGCCTTGTCCGCGTCGAGGCCACCCTTCGCGGCCTCGGCGATCTTCTTCACGAAGCGCCGAAGCCCGGACTCGCGGCCCTTCAGGAGCGCGCTGGTCGTCGCCATGGTCATGCCTGGATCTCCGTGGGCACGTGGACCTGAACCGGCCGCGTGGGGAAGGGCCGGAACGGGTACTGGTAGTTGTGCTCGCGAACCCAGTGGTAGAGGGGCACGCAGTAATCGATGAAGGGAGCGGGCTCTTCGCCGCCGAGGGCCTCGACGGCCCGGCTGTTGTCGAAGACCGTGTCGTAGGTCATGTAAGGCCAGAAGACCTTGAGCACGGCGGCGAGGCCCGTGAGCTGGTTGCGCTGGGGCAGCCCGTCGACGAGCTTGATGAGGGTCTGGAAGCTGGAGTCGAGGGCCGGCACGAAGGCCACGGGCTTGCGGCCGGTGGCTTCGGTGAGGGTGTGGCTGATCTGCTCGACGGTGTTCGACTTGTCCCCCGCCGAGAGACTGTAGGCGTCGTATTTCGGCTTGGTCGTGAGGAAGACCTTCGAGATGACCCGAGCGACCCAGTCGACGTTGGCGACGTCCATGCGCACCGCGCTGTCCATGGGCAGCATGGGCAAGCCGCCGAGGACGCCAAGCATCTTCGACATGTCGAAGGCCGTCGTCCGCGGGTGCCGGGCGTCGCCGAGCACCGACACCGGACGATAGACCACACGGGTCACGTCGGGCAGCAACTCGTCGGTCATGTGCTCGACGAATTTCTTGGTCCGGGCGTAGGTGTCGTAGTCGCTCCGGTCCCAGTCGATTGTCTGGTCTTCGGTGAGGGTCTCACCGAAGCGCTTTCCGGCGGCGGCGGCGGTGGAGATGTGGTCGAAGCGCCGGAGGCCGTGGTGGTCCACCGCGTCCCGGGCCATCTTGATGACCGCGAGGCTGCCCCGGAGGTTGTTGTTGAAGCAGGCCTTCGCCGACTTGCGGTTCAGGGAGGCGGCGATGTGCAGGAACGAAGAAGACTCCCGCACGACGCGCCCGTAGAGGTCGTCGTCGAAGCCGAGGCGGGCCTGCTGCAGGTCGCCCTTCGCAAAATCGATGCGGTCCAGAGCGTCGAAGAACTCGGCGCCGTCCATGTGGTTCTGCAGCGCCCGCCAGAGCTTCTCTTCGGCGGCTTGGTCGTCTTTGGCCCGAATCAAGAGCGTGAGGCGCTCGTCACTGCGCTGGAGCAAGCGATGAACCACGTAGCTGCCGATGAAACCGGTCCCACCGGTGATGAAAATGCTCATCGGAGCTCCTCGTGCAGGCGCCGGGACGGAGCCGGCTTGGATTCGTGGGCTTCGACTTTGACGCCCTCGGCGGCAGAAGAACGAGACGGCCGGGGAAAGGGCGGATCGTCCTCGACGCGGTCGTTTCTAAGCAGCGGCAAGCACCACTCCTCGAGACCGGGCACGTGCACCTCGAGCCAGTACTGTCGCCACTCGACGTCGTCGATGTCGAAACGGAAGTGCTCGCGCTCGGCGTCGCTCAACCGATGCGACAACGCGTGCACGTTGGCGTTGGCGAAGATGTAGTCGTTGTCGTGAACGAAGGGCCGATAGAGGCGCAGCATGTCCTCGACGAGTCCGATGGTGCGGTCCGCGTTGCGGCAGTCCATCGAGAGCTTCTTGATCTTGTCGTCGAGGGCGCTTCCCCAGCGGTCGTAGACCGCATCCGGCAGCTGCTCCTTCGGACGGAAGTCCTTGAGGTAGCGCCGCCCCTCCTGGGCCACCTTCCGGAGGAAGGGAAGGGAGGGGAAGTGATCCTTGTCGGAGCCCCGGGGGACGGCGTCCATGTATTTCACGACGAGCCGGTCGAAGGGCGTCGCGCCCTCCTTGCTGTGCATGCGACGGGCCGCGAGGGCGGTCAGGTCGATGGCGCGGCGGAAGGTGAGGGGGTTCGTCGCCGACGAGCCGAAGTGGTAGACACCCTCTGCTTCCCCGCGGAGCTGGGCCGCCAGAACGAGCAACGCGCCCCGGGCCACCGTATCGACGGGCACCACGTCGAAGTGGTTCTTCGGGTTCGCGGGGAACGAGCGGAACCAGCTCGAGAGCAGCCAGACCAGGGGCCCGCTCGTATTGATGCCTTCGTTCCAACCGGCGAAGGGGTAATTGCGCGCCGATTCGACGATGGCAGGCCGCACCAACACCAGGTCGATGTCGTCGCGAAGGGCGTGCAGGTGCTCGGAGAGCCCCTTGGTGAGCGTGTAGATATTCGGCCAGCCGAGCTCGATGGCCTTCTCGTTGGCCCGGTCGATTCGCTCGCGCTTGGTCTCGAGACCTCGCAGCTCGGCGAGCAGTTCGTTCGCCACTGCGTTCGGGTCGAAACGGGTGCCGTTGGGGGACAGGCCCGCTTCGATCGACTCTTCGATATGGCCGCTGACGTTGCCGGCGACGAAGGCGGTCGAGATGTGCAGGAAGCGCGGGACCTTCGCCCGGGCCGCCACGTCCGCGGCGTTTTCACCGCCAAAGGTGTTGGTGAGCAGACCGAGGAGCGGGTCCGGCTCGAAGTCCGTGAGCCCCGCAAAGTGCACGACGGCGTCGAGGGTCTCGGCAAGGCCCCCGAGGGTCTGCTCGTCGAGGCCGCAGAGGGGCTGACCGCAGTCCCCCTCGAGAATCTCGACTTTCTCTTCGAGGAAGGCGTGAAAGCGCTCGCGGCCCAGCTTCTTGCGCAGGGGCCTCAGCGCAGGCGAACGCTCGGCAAACTGCCAGAAGCGCTCGACGGCAGAGCCCTTGCGGTTGCTGCGGATGAGGACCGTGACCCGGCCGACGTCGGGCACGTGCTCGAGGAGCATCGTCAACCAGATCTTGCCGAGGAAACCAGTGACCCCGGTGACGAGCAGATGCTTGCCCGCGAGAGTTTCCCCGACGCCGAGCACGCTGTCCGTCGTCTGGATTTTGCCGCGGCTTTTGCCGTTGAGCTTGCCGTTGCTCTTGCCGTTGTCGCGGCTCATATCAGCTCTCCACCACGGGCCAGTCGAGGTCCCGGGCCAACGCTCGGAGCTGGCGGTCGGGGTGAATCACACAGGGTTGCCCGATGCTGTGCAGCAAGACGCTGTCATCGCCGTGGGCGCCGTAGCCGTAGGAATGCGCGAGGTCGACGTCGTTTTCTGCCGCAAAGGACCGCGCCCATTCGCCCGCGAGGTTGCCGTTGATGACCGGCTCGATGAGCTCGCCGGTGCACTCTTCATCGACGATCTGCATGCGGTTGCAGACGAAGTCTTCGACCCCGAGATGCTGTGCGAGGGGGCGGACGATGACATCGAGGTTGTCGCTGATGAGCACCACCCGCTGTCCTCGGGCCCGGGCTTGCTCGAGGAGCTCGACGCCGACGGAGCGCAGCTTGGGCTGAATGAAATCTTCGAAGTAGTCCTGCCCGAGCACGTGCAGGCGGTCTTCGCTGATGCCGCGCAGACCCATCCACGCCATGCGGCTCCCGGTCCGTGCGTCGTGCAGGGGACCGCCTAGAAGGAAAGGTGCCGCCAAGAGCACGTTGCCCAAGCGCGCGAAACGCTCGCCCATGGCTTGGGCGTTGCCCGCGATCCACGCCGCCGCCGTCAACGTTGGCCTCGGGGAGAGGGTCCCTTCGACCCGGAAGAATGCCGCCGAATTACTCACTCGCGTCTCCTGCTTCGAACCCTGCTTCGAACCCTGCGATCGAAGCGAGCGAGGTACGGAGATGTCCCCCGCCCATAGCTCGCGAAGGGGCGGTTTAGCCCAACTAGACTGACATGTCAGTGCTTCGCTGTGAGGAATCTGTATCTCCATGAAATCACAGAGAGTTTCTGCCAGACGCAGAGCGACCGTATGCCGGTACAGCGCGGTCTCGGATCCCGAGTCCGCTGGCCGCGCTGAGTCACTCGGGCTCGAGGGCCGCCGCACCGGCGAGGTCGAACCCGGTCAGCACGCCGAGCATCTCGTCGCCCTTCATCACGACGACCCGCCGGGCGTGCATGCTGGCCATCCGGCCGGCGGCGAGGTGCAAGGGCACGTCTGGGGATTCGACGATGACCTGGGGACTCATGACCTGGCTGACCGGCGTATCGGGGTCGACGTCCCGACAAGCGAGGGCCTGCTCTTCGGCGAAGACGCCGACCGGACGACCGTCCCATGCGACGATGAGTCCACGGATGTCGAGGTCGTCGAGGCGCTTTCGGGCGAACGCGAGGGGGCCGATGTTCACGATCGATTCGACCGGGCGATGCATGTAGCGCTCGAGCGGTGCGTCGAGGCGCGCATCGACGATCGCGTTCATGATATCGCGGGTCGTGAGCACGCCCTGGAGCTCATCGTCCTCCTCGACGAAGACGCGGTGGGCGCGTTTGTCGAGCATCAGCGCCGCCGCTTCGCCGAGGGCTGTGGCCGGCGCGACGGCGAGGATCTCCCGGGTCATGATGCCCTCGACGGGCCGGTCCGGGAGTCGCCATTCTGCGACGGCACGGCCCTCGGGCTTGGTGAGGAAACCCGCCCGCAAGAGGTCGCGGCGACTGACGACGCCGATCGGGATGCGGTCCCCATCGACGACGGGCATGGCGGACACCCGCCGAGCGTCGAGGAGCTTGGCGGCCGTTTCGAGGTTGGCGCCGGCCGTCGCGAAGTCCCGGCAAGGAACATCGTGGCGGTAGACGCAGGCCCGCCGAGAGGCGAGGGTAACGGCCATGAGCGACCAGTCCGTGGATCTGAGGTCCACACCGTCACCACTCCGGGACCAATACCGGCGTATTCGCAGGCAGAGCCTGGCGCTCACCGACGGCCTCGGCCCTGAAGACATGACCGTGCAATCGATGGCCAATACCAGCCCGACGAAGTGGCACCTCGCCCACGTCACCTGGTTTTTCGAACGCTTCGTCCTGGTCCCCCACGCCAAGGGTTACCGCGTCTTCGACGAGGCCTACGACTACCTCTTCAACAGCTACTACTACACGGCCGGCGACATGTATTCGCGTCCCGGCCGGGGGCTGCTCTCGCGGCCGACGGTCGACGATGTGCGCCGCTACCGAGAGCACGTCGACGAACACCTCGAGCGCCTGCTCGAAGGGGCGGACGCCGAGGTGGAGTTCCTGGTGACCCTCGGCCTCAACCACGAGCAGCAGCACCAGGAGCTGATGCTCACGGACATCAAACACGCATTCGGAGAGAGCCCGCTGAAGCCGGCCTACCGGAAAGATCGCACGCGCCGGGAGCGGCGATCGGGCCCCATCGATTGGCACGGCTTCCCCGGTGGCATCGTCGAGATGGGCTCTGTCGGGGACGGCTTCTCGTACGACAACGAGACGCCCCGGCACCGCGTGCTGCTCGAAGATTTCGAGCTCGCCTCACGGCCCGTGAGCAACGGCGACTACCTCGAGTTCGTCCGAGACGGCGCCTACCGACGCTCGGAGCTCTGGCTCTCTGCGGCCTGGGCCACGATCCTGGCGGAGGGATGGACCCGTCCCTTCTACTGGCAAGCGGGCCCAGAAGAGCCGACGGTGGAGTTCACGTTGGGGGGCCTCGAGGCCCTGGACCTCGCCGCCCCGGTGAGCCACCTGAGCTACTTCGAGGCCGACGCCTAGCCCGCCTGCCCCGAGAGGCCGAGTGGGAGTTCGCCGCTTCCAAGAACACCGGGACCGAGGTCGCGGGGAACTTCGTCGAATCCGCCGTACTGCACCCCGAGGGCGCAAGCGGCCCGAGCGATGGCCCGGTGCAGCTCTTCGGCGACGTCTGGGAATGGACCGCGAGTCCCTACAGCCCCTACCCGGGCTTCGAGCCCTTGGCAGGCAGCCTGGGGGAGTACAACGGCAAGTTCATGTGCAGCCAGATGGTGCTCCGGGGGGGGTCCTGCGTTTCACCCCGGGACCACCTCCGGGCCAGCTATCGCAACTTCTTTTACCCGACAGCCCGGTGGCAATTCTCGGGCCTACGCCTCGCCCGGGACGGGCGCTGAGCGGCGCCCCACCTTGTAAATTAGGCCAAAATGTGACACTCTTGGTGAGTCCGACGGGGCCGGCATCACCGAGCGTCACGTCATGGACCGTGGGGGAATCTTTCCCGCCGACCATTCGGCCGTAGCCCCACGTCACCCCGAATCACTCCGTTTTTCGTTTCCGAAACCCTCGATGAACCTACCCGTATTGCCAGCGAAGCAAGCCAATCCCGCCCCCCTGGCCTTTAAGGTCTTCACCGCGTCGAAGCTCGACCGGATCCCTCAGCTCCAGGCCCTGGCAGAGGACCGGCGCTTCGCGATGCGGGTCGTATCGTCGGTCCTGCCCTTTCGGGTGAACCAATACGTGATCGACGAGTTGATCGACTGGTCGCGGGCGCCAGACGACCCGCTCTTCCAGCTGACCTTTCCCCAGCGGGGCATGCTGAGCGATACGCACTTCGACCGCATGGCGTCGTTGCTGACGCGGGGTGCTGACAAAGCCGAGATCGACGCCGCGGTGACCGAAATCCGGGCCGAGCTCAACCCCCATCCGGCGGGGCAGCGTGAGCACAACGTGCCGATGCTCGATGGCCAGCCGTTGCCGGGCATGCAGCACAAGTACCGCGAGACGGTGCTCTTCTTCCCGGCCCAGGGCCAGACCTGCCACAGCTACTGCACCTTCTGTTTCCGGTGGGCCCAATTCATCGGTGACAAGTCCCTGAAGTTCGCGTCGAGCGACGCCGACCGGCTCACCGCCTACCTGGTCCAGCACCCGGAGGTCACCGACGTGCTCATCACCGGCGGCGACCCGATGGTGATGAACGCCCGCAACATTGCCCACTACATCGACGCGCTGCTGGCCCCGGAGCTGGACCACATCCAGAACATCCGCATCGGCTCGAAGTCCCTGACCTTCTGGCCCCATCGCTTCGTCACCGACCGCGACGCCGACGACGTCCTGCGCTCCTTCGAGCGAGCGGTTGAGGCCGGCAAGAACGTGGCGTTCATGGCCCACGTCAATCACTGGCGCGAGCTGGACACCGACATCTGCCGACGCGCCATCGCGCGCATCCGCAACACCGGCGCGGTGATCCGCTCCCAGGGTCCGCTCCTCCGCCACATCAACGACGACCCGGACGTATGGTCGCGCATGTGGCGTGAGCAGGTGAAGGTCGGCATCGTGCCGTACTACATGTTCGTCGAGCGCAATACCGGAGCGCGCCGTTACTTCGAGGTGCCCCTCGCCCGGTGCTACGAGATCTACCGAGACGCCATCCAGCGCGTCTCCGGCCTCGGCCGCACCGCCCGAGGCCCGTCGATGAGCGCCGACCCGGGCAAGGTCGAGGTGCAAGGCGTCGCCGAGCTCGACGGCGAGAAGGTCTTTGTCCTGCGTTTCATCCAGGCCCGCGACCCGGGCCTCGTCCAGCGGCCCTTCTTCGCCAAGTACGACGAGCAAGCCACCTGGCTCAATCACCTCGTCCCCGCGACCGGCCACGCCCCGTTTCCGTTCCCCGTCGAGGGGTAGTACGGCCAATAAAAAAACCGACACCCCGCGTTATGCGGAGTGCCGGCGAATGACGTGCTTTTCCTCGGAAACCTCCCCCGAAGCCCGAGGAGTCGCACGTCATAGTTGGTTGGCAGATTGGTATTGCTTGGCAATTGCGTTCTCCGGAACCTCACCGGCTACCCGAACTGGCAACTCGGAACGCTCCGTGTTCCGGTTCGGGAGCCACCGGGAGAAGAGCCGCGGTGCATTCAGTCGCGGCGGAGGGACGCGAGGGCGAGGACCGCGGTCGATACACCGACGACGGCTCCCATGGCGGCACCGGTCACGAGGAGAACCCCCAGAGCCCCCGGCCCGTAGGCGCCGGCGGGCATGGCGTTGGTCCCGAAAAACGAGATCATCATCGCGAGGGACCAGCCGACGGCGTTTCCGGCGACCCAGCGCCGGGCGCCGGCGACGCGCCCGAGGGCCCAGGTTTGCATGGCGCCGAGGACCACGCCGAGGCCGAGGCCGGAGACCAGGGCGGCGAAGAGCATGGTCCCGAGGTCGGGGTTGTTGAAGCTCTCGGTTCCACTGATGAGATAGGAGCCCAGGGCCCAACCGAGGGCCATTCCCGCCCCACTCATGAGGATGAACTTCGGGACGGACACGTCGCCGAAGAGGTGCCGGAGGATCGAGACCTGCGCCGCGCCGATGCACGCACCCTCGACGAAACCGGCGGCGACCATCGCCCCGCGAAGGAGCAGGGGGTCGGGGGAGCCTATCTCGGGGCTTGCCAAGACGCCCACGAGGGCGGCGATGACGCCGCTCAGGGAGAGGCCGAGAGCTTCTCCCGCCGCGCAGGCGCCCACCCACCGAATGAAAGTCTTCCCGTCCATCGAACGCCGAGCCCGAGACTGCGTAGTCGGTGGGGGGCGCAATATCAACGGTAGCGCGGGGTTTCCGTCAGCCGCGGATGCGTCGAGCGCCCCGGGGAGGCCGGAACGAGAAGCGGCTCGCCGGGATCGCTCGGTCGAAGCGCATGCGGTGCATCTCGAACTTGTTGCGGTTCCCGTCGTGGTCGTCGATGCGGATCGCGCGCACCAGTCCCCGGCGCCGAGGGCTGGCGTCGACGTAGAGCAGCACCCGGCGATAGCGCGGATCCGGGCGCCGCGGCGTCAGCTCGAGCACGTATCCCTCGAAACGATAGGTCCGGGGCGAGAGCAGGCGGAAGGTGTAGCTCTCTTCGAGGCGCCCCTCGCCGGTGAGGAACGAGAAGGCCCCGGGCAGCGATGCCCGGCCCATCGGGGACGACATGTATTGGCCGGGCCCGCCGTCGTCGCCGGGCTCCCACATGGTGAGCCGGCGCCCGTCAGAGACCACCACCTTGCCGTTGTGGCGGGCGTAGTCGAAGCGCATGCGCCCGGGCTTGTCGAAAGCCATCGCCCCGCGGGAGCGCTCGTAGCGCTGGTAGACGCGGTTGTAATACGTCTGCACGAAGCGCGCTTCGAAGCCCTGGCTCTGGTCGTAGAAGCCTTGAACCTGAGCCGCGACGTGAAGGGCGGAGGGCCGCGCCGGTGTTTCCTCCTGCGCTTCCTGGGCGCTGCCCGGGACCGCAAATACGAGCGACAAGGCCATCGCCGCGGCGAAGTGAAATGTATATCGGGTCACGGAGCATCAGACCCGACGACCTCCCGAGCTATTCAAATGCTTCCCCCGCCGAGGGATTTGGCCCAGACGGCGAGCAGGGCCTCGGGGGCGTCGACGTGCACCCAGTGGCCGGCGCCTTGGATCACTTCGAGGTTCACCGTCGCCGACGCTTCGGCGATGGCCTCGGCACGACGGAGATCCGCGGCGTCGTAGACCGACGACGCCCCGCCGACGATGAGGTCGATGCGGGGGGCGGGTGGCGCGGTCTCGAGGACTGACCAGAGGTCGGTGCGAAAGTAGTCGTCGAGGAGGCCTGCTACCGCGTCGAGGTCGAGGCGCAGTTGGTAGCCGTCGCCCATCGCCTCGAGGTTCATGGCCAACCAGCGAGCCAGGCTCTCGTCGTGACCGCGGGCGACGACGGCCTCGACGAAGTCATCGCGGGAAAGCCAGGCCCTCGGCAACTCCCCGAGCATCGACACGACCCCCACACTGCCCTCGGCGCCCGGCGCGCCGGGCCGAGCGCCGGGATTCGAGTCGACTGATACCAGGCTCTCCAGATTGTCCCGGCCGTGGCTGCGGGCGTAGGCGAGGGCGACCTTGCCTCCGAAACTATGGCCGAGGACCCCAGCGATGGGCCCCGGGACGACGCCCGACAGAGCCTCGAGATCCGCCGCCGCCGCCGCTACCGTGTGGGGAGGGGCAAAACCCCTGGAGTCGCCGTGCATGCGCAAGTCCACGAGACACGCGCCCCACTCGGGACACTCGGCGACGACCTTGCGTGCGAGGCCGCGCCAGTTCGACCGGCTGCCGAGAATACCGTGCAGGACGAGCACCCACCGCTCGGGGGAGGCCCCCTTCGACGACACCAGACTATGAGCGAGGGTGGTCACGATTCATGGCTCCCGGGGCGCGAGGGTAAGCGATCTTCCGAGGCGACCCCGAGGGCCTGTGGTGGAATCTTGCGGCTGGCCAAGAGGCCCCGCAAGTCCACGCACGCACAGGGTTAATTCGATTCGTTTGGGATGCCATCGGCCACGTCCGTGGTAGGAGGGCCCCTGGGGAAATCGGATGAGTCTCGGACGTTTCGAGAGACTTGGGGATCGAGGCAAGTGCGCGCGTTCGTAGTCGTCCTCCGGCGGGTCTTGGGGATCTTGGGGATCTTGGGGATCTTGGCGGTCAGCGTCGTCGTCGGAGTGTCACCGGCGCAGGCTCAGGATCGCTTCGTCGTGCTGCGAACGATCGCCGGCAGCGAGCCCCCGGGCCTCGTCCCGGTCGCCGAATCGATCGAAGCCGTCGCGGACAGGCAGCACACGATCCTGACGACCGACGAGGCGACGAACCTCATCACCTTGCGCCACTCGACGGAGCCCGCAGCCGCGTCCCGGGACGACTTCGATGCCCTCGCCCGGGAGTCCGAAGCCGCCCTCGAGCACGTGGCCTTCGGCCGGCGGCGCCAGGCACGACGGGCCATCGAGTCGATCCTCGAACGAGCCCAGGGTGCCATCGAAGCGCTGAACCGCGAGTCACGGTCGGCGCGGCGCATTCTCAACTCGTGTCTCTACCTGGTACGTGCCCTCGACCACGCCCGGGACGAAGAGGCGGCCCTCGACCAGGCGGTAGAGTGCGCGCGCCTCGTACCGGACATGCAGCCCTCGGCCGCCGAGCACCCACCGGTGGTCCGACGCCTCTTCGACCGAGCCGTAGCGCGCATCGAGTCCGGGCCCCACGGGTCTTTGAACGTGCAGAGTGAACCCTCGGGGTGCGCGGTCTTCCTGAACGGTCGACGCCTCGGCGCGACCCCTTTCTCTCGGGAAAACCTCGCGACCGGGGAGTACCGGGTACAGGTCGAGTGCGAAGCGGGCCGTCCGGGCCGCGTGCATCGCATCGTCCTCGCCGCCGAGCCTCGGGATGTGATGATCGATTCGCGCTTCGATCGCGCGCTGCGTAATACCGACCGGGACCTGCGCCTCGAGTACGTCGACGCCGACGAGGAGAATGCGTACCGGCTCGGGGACGCGACCGCCGTTGCGGGCATCATGGGGGTGGACAACGTGATCTTGATCACCGCCGAGGGAGAGTCGGTCGCCCGGGTCGATTGGATCCGCGCGTCCGGGGTCGTGGTCGCGTCGGTGCGGGTGGCGATGAACAGCGCCGGGGCCGTGCGCGAATCCCTCGACCGAGGCATGGCCGAGCTCGGAGAGGCACGCTCCGTCGACGCCACCGGCGAAACCGCGGTGGCCATCGAACCGTGGGCGCCGCCGGCCCCGAGGGGCGCCGAGGTGGCTTCGATCCCCGGCGCCGCCACGGCCGACGCGAGCGCCGGCGCCGAGGGGCACGCCGCGGAGTCGGACCTGTCGGGACTCTCGGAATTGGCGGCCCTCGGGTGGGTCCTCGGCGGGGTCGGCGTCGCGACCTACGCCGTCGCCTGGAGCCTGCAAGGGGTCTGGATTCACCGCGACGGCCAGGTCGATGTCGCCGAGCCCGACGACGTCGACTACGCGGATCGCGTCGCGCGCCGGGACGACCTCGCCCTGCCGGTATCACTGCTCGCAGCCTCAGGCGCCGTCCTGACGACCGCCGCCCTGCCCTTTTTGCTCGGCGACGGGGGTACCGGCCCGTGGCATTGGATCGTGGGCGGGGTCGGCGTCGCCGTCGCCGCCGTCGGCATCGGGCTCTGGACCCAGGACAACGCCTGCGTCGATCCCCCCGATTGCCGCGAGGTCAGCCGCACCGTGCCCCTCGCTCCCCTCCTGGTAACCACCGCCGTACCGATGATCGCCGTGCCTATCTTGGCCCTCATCCTCGGATCGGGCGAAGATGCGCACCCGAATGACCTGTCCCTCGTGCCCACCCTCGGGCCCGAGGGAGCAGGGCTGATCCTCGGCGGAACCCTATGAAAATCTCAATGACTGCGGCGATGGTATGGGTCGGCCTCGCGGCCCTGGCAACACCGACCGCAATGGCCCAGACCTACACGGTCCTGCCCGTCGAACGGGACTCCCGAGTGCCCGCCCACGAACGGTCGGCTGCATTCTCGGCCGTGCGCAGCGCGCGAGTCCTCGGGCCCCAGGCCGAGTTCGTCCCGGTGGGCCCCCTCGACGAGGTCCTGCCCACGGAGGAGCGCGCGCTTTCCCAATGCCTCGAGGTGGACTGCGCCGCCCGCCTCGCCCGGGGCGCCGGCCTCGACCTCGTGATCGTCGTCGCCGTCTGGCCGCCCGAAGGAGACAACGCGGGCTCCGTCGCCGTGACCCTCGTCGAAGCGAGCGGGGCGATGCACGAAGCAGACGCCGAGATCGGCAGCGCCGGGGTAAGCCAAGCGGCGACCACGGCCCTCGTGGCAGCAGCCCGGCGTATGAGCCTCGGTGACGGAGTGGAGCTGCGCGTGCGAAGCACCCCCGACGGCGCCCTGGTCGTCGTCGACGGCACCGACGTCGGCGTCACACCCTTCGTCGGCGTGTTCGAAGCGGGAGACCACCGGGTCGAAGTGCGCCTGCACGGCGAAGAGGACGTGCGCGACGTCACCTTGGTCGATGATGCGGTCACGATGGAGGTGGTCCTCGGCCCAGACGGCGGGCTGGCCGGCGGCGGGGCGGCGCCAGGGGTCACCAAACCCTCCATATGGAATTTCATCCTTGGCGGCGGCGCCATCGCCGTCGGCGTCGTGGCGCTCATCGCCGGGCCGATCCAAGCCGCAGCGCGCTCGGGGGAAGTGACCGAACCGATGGGCCCGGACGGTGAACCGCGCCAGACAGTGCACTTCGGCGGCACGGCGATCGCTTTGACTATCCTCTCTGTCGCGTTGCTCGCCGGCGGAACCACGGTGATGATCCTCCAACCGCTGACGACTGAATCCGGCGACGTCGCCGGTGCCACCCTCGAACTGACAGGCAGCTTCTAATATGTCCACGAAGATACTTTCTCTCCTCCTTCTGGCGGCCACGCCGGTGCTCGTCGCGTGCCCGGATACAGAGCCCTCGTGCGACCCGGGCTTCGTGCTCGTCGACGACGGCACGCGTTGCGTGCCCGCCGACGGCGGGACGACGGACTCCGGCACCGACGCGGATACCGGGGACGCCGGGGATGCCGGGGACGCCAACGCAGGCGATTCGGCCCCGGACGTCGACGCCGGCCCCTGCGGCATGGAGTGCACCGGCACGACCCCGCTCTGCAATCCAACCAGCGGCGTGTGTGTGGCGTGCATCGGGGATTCGGACTGCGACGACGTGGCCGCAGCGAAATGCGGCACCGACGGACTGTGCACGACCTGCGACGACAGCACGCAGTGCGCGGGCCGCGCGG
>JAFDCW010000336.1 GCA_019312705.1 Deltaproteobacteria bacterium | reverse complement strand
CCAGGCGCGTCGTCGCTTCGACCTTGAGATCGAGGTTGCGCGTGCTGCGGATGAAGTTGCGATAGGTCGAGGCCGCCTCGTCCCAATCCTCGGCTTCTTCGTGGGCACGGCCGATGAAGAAGTAGACGTCGTTCTTGCGCTCGCTGCGCGGGAAGCGCCGCAAGAAGTTGTTCCCGTCCTCAACGGCCTGGGAGTAATCGCCAGCGGTGACCCGGAGGAGGACCGCGTTGTAGAGCGAGTCCTGGACGTGCTCCCCCCGGGGGAAGCCGTCGGAGTAGGCCTCATAGTAGCGCGCGGCATCTGAGAACTGAGCGATGGACTCGTACATCTGGGCCGCCGTGCGTGCCCCTTGGGCGCCCTCGTCGGTCCCGGCATACCGCTCGATGAGGCGGTCATACGCTGCCGCGGCGCCCGTGAGGTCGCCGCCCCGCTGCCGCTCGACGCCGGCGTTGTAGTAGGCCTGCCGCGCCCGGTCGTCGGTGGGGAACTCTTCGGCGGCTCGGAAATAAGCGTCGGCCGCCTCGCGATGAGAGCCCCCCTCGGCCAGCTGTTCTCCGAGGGCGAAGACCGACTGGAGGATCAGCCCGTTCAAGCGCGTCTGGCTCGCCTGGCTGGAGAACGCCGGCGGCCCCTTCAGGCGCCGGGCCCAGGTCTCGATGTTGGCGTAGTCATCGGCCCGGTTGAACGAATCGAGGATGAGCTCCCCCGCCGGTTCGGCGTATTCGCTGCTCGGGAAGCGGTCGATGAGCTGGCCCCAGAGGCGGATCGCCGGGTCGTAAACACCCCGGTCGTAATAGAGGCGCCCCTGGCGGAAGAGGATTTCCGGAAGGTCCGGGTCGTTCGGGAAGAGCTCTACGTAGAGCTCGATCGCCGAACCGAACTTGCGGTCGTTGGCGCTTTCTCCGCACCGCGTCGCATCCACCGGAGCGGCCCCGGTGCCAGCGTCCTCAGCAGGCTCGGTGTCCGGGCCCTGAGGCTCGGCTTCGGTCTGCCGCCCCCGTCGCCCCCGCCTACCCCGTCGGCGGGAACCGCCGTCCCCCGCGCAATCGGCGAGCTCTTGCTCGCGGACTCGCTCGAAGGCGCCGATGGCGTTGTAGAGCGCATCGCGGCTCAGCTCACCCTGGGGATTGAGTCGGGCGGCGGCGAGGTACGCGTCTCCAGCCTCCGAGAACCGCTCGAGGCGATGGAAGTAGATTTCACCGATGTAGTAGTTGATCTGGTAGGCCTGCGCGGACCGCGGGTAGTGGCGCAGGTAGGTCACGTAGAGGGCGGCGGCCTGCTCGAGGCGGCGGTTTTGGTTTTCCCGCTGTCCTTCTTCGTGCCACATCAAGGCCTGGCGACGAATCTGCCGTTCGGTGAGCTCGCGGGCGCGGCGCACCGTCTCCGGATCGCCCTGGTTGCGCGCCCATGCGCTCCGCCGGCCGTAGGTCGACGCCAGGACCCGGAGCGCCTCCGTCGTATTTTCGTCTTGGCCCATCGACGCGTAAGCGGCAGCGATCTCACGCTGATAGTTGGGGGCGTCGGGGGACATCGGATCCATTTCGAGCAGCAACTCGAACGCTTCGATGCCGGCCTCGTAGCGAGCCTGGCCGACGTAGGTCTCCGAGAGTCGGCGGATCACACGATGGGCGTAGCGCTCGCCGCCGATCTCCTCGAGGAAGTCGAAGACGTCCTGGGCGGTATTGTTCTCGTCTTCGGTGAAGACCTGGATGAGATAGCTGAGGGCCTCGTCCTGGAGCTCCTCGAGACGCCGTCGCTGGGCCGAGGTGAGGTTTTCACGATTCTGGCCGAGGTCGAGGACCATGCGGAAACGCTCGGCTGCATCCTGCGAGCGATTCAGTCGCCAGAGGCACCAGGCGCTCTTGAAGAGCGCGACGTCATAGAGCCCGCTCTCCGGGTAGCGCAGGACGTTGTCGTATCCGTCGAGGGCCGCCTGATAGTCATACGCCCCATTGAACTGGCTCTCGGCGAGAGCAAAGTACGCGTCAGGTACGAAGCGGCTCTCGGGGAATTCTTCGAGGATGCGCTGGTAAAGGGCGAGGGCGTCCTCCATCTGCCCCTTCTCGATGAGACCGTAGGCCTTCATGTAGAGAACGAGGTCGTAGCGATCGAAATCGCGATGGCGCTCGAGGATGCGGTCGTAGAGCCCGATGGCTTCCGCATAGTCGGGAGAGGGCGCCGGGCCCCGGTTCTCTTCGGGGACCGCTTGCCAGGCGCCAAAGGTCTGGATGTAGTTGGCCCGGGCGAGCTCCCACTTGAGTTCGGCGAGGCGCAGGAGCGCGTCGGGCATCTCGGCTGCGTCTTCCGGCTCGTCCCCGATGAACTCTTCGAGCAAACGAATCGCCTCGACGCGGCGGGCCGCCACGAGCTGCACCCGTGACTCGAGGAGCGCCGCGAGCTGTTCGTCCTGGAACTCTCGGGCCGCCTCACCGAGGTTGTCTGCGCGCTCCCGGAGGTAGAGCGCCTCTTCCATGTTCTCTGGGTTGGCGCTGACGGTCGTCGAAGTCCGCGTGGCAGGCTCATCGGCGTCGGGTGCCTCGATGCGGCGTTCTTCCGCGGCCTCCTGGAACTGGCTGACGTTCTGGCCGCGAGGTTGCGCATCGGCGGTGCTCACCATGCCGAGCACCGCCCAGAGCACGGGGAAGAGCACGAAGGTCGCGAATGCCGAGGGAGCGGAGCGCATCGCGATCAACCCTCCTCGCCCTCGAGGAGCTCGTCGATGGGGTCGGTCTCGTCGAACTCGTCCTCCCAGAGCTCCCCCTCGAACGGCCAGTACTCTTCGTCGTCGCGGAGCAGCCCCTGGATGCGAAGGGGATCCATGAGCTCCGGCGGGAAGCGCCCCGCCGAGAGGCTCTCGACCTGGATCTCGACGCGCCGCTTGCTCCCCATCACGGCGTCGATGCGCCCGATGCGCGCCCGACGCAGCTCGCCGCCGAGGCGATGGCGGAGTCGGTTGAGACCATGAAGCGCCGCGTCGTTCGCGGCGTCCACCATGTGAGCGCGGGTCGCCGCCACCCGCCCGGGGAGACGCTGGGCGTGCACGACATCACGGCGCAGCATGCCCTCGAGGCCCGAGGCGTCGTCGTCAGGCCCCGCGTCGTCCGGCGCGGCTGTGAGCGCCGCCTGGAAGGTGCGTTCGAGGGCCGTCACGCGCCCCGCGAGGCCTCGAAGCTCTTCGTCGAGGGGCCCGAGTTGCTCCGCCGTCGCCCCGGCGCCACGCATGGCGTCGACCTGGGCCGTGAGGCTCCGGAGCACTGCCCGGGCGGCGGCGATCTCCCGACGCACGTCGCCGGTGTCATCCCACCCGTCGTCGAGTTCGGCGGCAGCCAACGGCGCATCGTCGCCTTGGATGCGGCCGAGTATGGCCCGGAGATCCGTCGAGAGGCGCCCGGCCCGGGCCGCCTCGGAATCGAGGGTGTGCACGTCCGCGTGCAAGCGATAGAAAGCCGGGTCGACCCGGAGCATCGCGAGGAGGAGGCCCCGAGTAGTGAGCTCCGCGTCGTCTTCAGTCGCGGCGCCCCCGCGCGCTTCCTCCGCGAGCAGCTCCTCGTAGAGGCGCGCTTGCCGCGGTTCGCTCTCGAGGATGAGGTCGATCTCTTGGACGATTGGCCCGAAGCGGCCGGCGAACCGCTGGAAGAGCTGGCTCGCGTCTTCGAACTCGCAACGTCCGAGGTGCACGTAGCCGCGGAGCAGGCTCGCCTCGTCGATGAACGCGGATTGCGGGAAGCGCGCCTCGAGCTGGTCGAGAAGGTCGATCGCCGTCTCGAAGTCGCTGCCCTCGTACATCGAGTACGCGGCTTCGAAGAGCGCCTCGGAGACCCGCTCGGAGTCGGCCGGGACCTGGAAATAGTAGTAGAAGGCGTCGTCGGCCCGCTGGCCCTCGTGGGCGACGCGCCCGAGGGCGAGGCGGGCGAGGTCCTTCACCTCGAAGTAGCGGTCGTCGACGTAGAAGGTGAAGCGGTCGTCATCGCCCTGGGTGGCGACCGCGCAGAAACGTTCTTCGGCGGCCTCGAGATTGCCCTGGCGAGCCGCGGCGACGCCGCGCAGATACTGAGCCGCGGCGTACCACCGGCTCCGCCGTGTGATCTCGTCGAACTGCGCATCGGCGGCGGCCCAATCCTGGGCGTCGTAGAGCTCACGGCCACGTAGATAGAAGAGCTCGTTCTCGTTGTCCGCGGTGATGTCCATGTCGGGCGCACCGAGAGCTTCGAGGCGCTCGATGCCGGCCGAGATGTTGCCGCTCCGAAGGACGACGTCGACGTACTTGCGCATCGCCGGCCCGAAGTAGACGTCGTCTGGCCCGCGTTCCACGATGTGCTCGAGGTACCGGGCCGCTGTCCGGAGGGCGCCGAGTTGCTCGAGGCTCCGTGCGAGCATGAACTCCGCGCCGCGGAACTCATCGAGGTCGACGAAGTCGGCAAACTGTGGGCTCTCCGCAACCTCGAAGAGATTGAGAGCTGCCTCTCCATAGCGCTCGGCGAGGTAGAGGTCTTCGCCAACGCGTACCAGCTCTCGGAGTCGTTCGACCGACCCGGTCTCTTCGGAGAGCAGACGCCGCCCCGAGAGCGCGTCGAGGTAGGCCTCGAGGGGGGTGACCTCAACCCCGGCGCGCGCTGCGCCGTCCGCCGTTTGCTCGCCTTCTTGCTGGCCTTCTTGCTCGCTCTCCTGAGCAAACGCCGGAGCGGCGTACGCCAAAAGGACGAGAACAGAAACGCGGAGGAACGTTTTCATTGGCTCGCTAGCGCACGCGTCGCCACACGCATGCGCGTGCGAACGTCGAACTCACCCTCTTCGTCATCCTCGAAGTCCTCGGCAATGTCGGAATCGTCATCGAGGACGATGGTCACTTCGATCAGGCGATCTCGGATCACCTGAAAGCGATACGTGTCACGAAGCTCGTAGCGATATTCGTCGTTGGCCCGGGCCCGCTGCTCCACCTCGACGGTGAGCACGTGGGGCCCTGGCGCCGCGAAACCATCGAAGACCTGAGCACCGTCTTCAGAGACTTCCCCGCCCTCCCCTTGGAAGATGGGGGCGCCATCGAGCTTGAGCACCATGCTCGCGAGGGTGTTGTCGTCCCCCGCCCGGTTCTGGACCGACACGGTCATGCGGGTACGAAATAGCTGGCGCCCGAGGACCGCGACGCGGCTGCGAACCTGGACCAGCTCATCCATGATGGCGGTGAATTCTTCACGGATAGGCCCGAGATCCGGCCCTTCGGCGTCGAGGAACGGGTCCTCCGCGGGCTCCTCCGGAGCGTCGGCGGAGGCAGCCGCGGGGCCGGGGTCCTCGTCGCCAAACTCGGAGGGACCCAAGTCAACCCCGCCTTCGGCCGAGGCCTCGGCGTCACCCTCGGCGGGGGCTCCATCGCCGGCTTCCTGATCCGGGGCCGGCTCAGCCTGTTGCGTTTCTTGAGGCGGCGGTCGGCGCCGGCGTCGGCGTCGGCGTTGAGCGTCCGCATCGGTCGCCGCGACAAGCACGAATACGGCGGCCAACGCCATGCAGATGAGGGCTCGATAGTGCGCCATGTGCCCCCTCTCCAATCAATTCCACCAAGGAATGAACACCGAGAGCCCGAGGGTCGCGGCGATGTTGTTCGTGATCGTCGACTCCCCGAGGACCTCCTGCTGGAGAACTTGATCACGGATGTCGATGCGGAAGGCGAACCACTCCCCTCCGAAGAATTTGAAACCGAGGCCACCGCTGAAGGTCAGGCCCCGGGCCGTCTGGTTGTCGGTGATGCCACCGCCGAGGGCGATGTAGAAGTCGAAGCGCGAGATCGCGCTCCCGAACC
>JAFDCW010000335.1 GCA_019312705.1 Deltaproteobacteria bacterium | reverse complement strand
ATGTTCGTCAATACGAACGGCAACGTGAGCTTCAGCGAACCGGTCCCGGTGTACACACCGGAGGCCTTCCCGGTCGCCGACCAGCCGATGATCGCTCCCTACTGGGCCGACGTGGACATCCGAACCGACCCGATCGACTGCGAAGGCTCCGGCGGCGGCACGGGGTACGCTGGGGACTGCCACTCGCCCGGCTCGAACGGCGTCTGGTGGCATCTCGATACCTCAGGGCGCCGCGTCATCGTGACCTGGGACCAAGTGGGCTACTACTCCTGCCACACGAACAAGGAGATGAACTTCCAGCTCGTGCTCACGCCCTTCGACGGCGGCATGTGCGGTAGCCCCGGCGACTTCGATGTGGAGTTTCGCTTCAATCGCTGTGAGTGGAATGCCGGCGATGCGAGCGGGGGCAGCAACGGCTTGGCGGGTTCCGGAGGGCCGACGACTTTCCCGTGCATCATCGGGCGGTGTGTCGGGGATGGCTCGTCTTGCAGCGGCTCGACCTGCACGGTGGACGTCATGCCGACGGCGGCCCAGGCCGGCTTCGATGCGGGCAACGAGCGCGACTTCGTCGAGATCCCCGGCAGCCGCTCCAACGCGATTCACACCATCCTCTGCACCATGTCCAACGTGGGGGAGCCGGGGATCTGGCGCTATCAGATTCGCAGCGGCGCGGTGCTCTGCCCCGACGCCAACGAGGCTTGTGATACGCGTCTCCTCGGAGCCTGCGCCGCCGGACGCACGCGGTGCGTTGCAGGGGGGACCGAGTGTCATCCCGAGGTCTCCCCGAACGCCGAGAGCTGCGACGCCATCGACAACGACTGCGACGGCACGACCGACGAGGGCGACGACCTTTGCGGCGTGGCAGAGATCTGCGACCACGGCACTTGCGTCAGCACCTGCTTCGAAGGCGGCTGCGCTGCCGGGCAGGTCTGCGACGCTCGCGGTCAATGCGTCGACGCGGGCTGCGAGAGCCTGACCTGCCCCCCCGGCGAGCGCTGCGTCGCCGGTGCCTGCACCGGTGCCTGCACCGGGGTGACCTGCCCCGCGGGCCAGTCGTGCAGCAACGGCCGCTGCGTCGACCTCTGCGCCGGCAATACCTGCGACCCGGTGTGCACCGCTTGCGATCTAGGCACTTGCATTCCCCGATGCCAGGACGCCGGCTGCCCCAGCGGCAAGGAGTGCGCGGCCGACGGCCGTTGCGTCGACACTGGCTGTGCGGCCCTCGACTGCGCGGCGGGGACGACGTGCCGCGCCGGGTCCTGCGTCGATGCCTGCGTCGGCGCGGTCTGCCCGACCGGTGACACCTGTGTTGGTGGGGAGTGCGTGCCTGCGGGCGTCACGCCCCGGCCAGACGGCGGCACCGGTCCCGGAGTGGACGGCGGCCCCGGCCCCGGCGTAGACGGTGGCGCGACGACCGACAGCGGTGGCCCGTCCATCGGGGACCCCCGGGACCCGGCAGGTCGGGCCGGGTGCGCGTGTGATGTGAGCCCCGGCGCCGGAGATGCAGGAAGCGTGGCTTTCGTGCTCCTCGGGCTCTGGATCGGCACCCGCCGTCGTTGGTCGTGAGGCCGCGCGCTGCCGCCCGCCCTGCGGGCGGGCGGCGCTTGCATCACCAAGCGCTGTATGACCCGAAGTCGTAGACCGTGCGCCCGGCCCCAGCGAGCATCCGGGCCGCGTTGGCGCTCCGTGCGCCGGAGAGGCAATACACGACGACCGGCCGATCCTCCGGGACTTCCGAGAGGCGCTGGCCGAGTTCCTGGACCGGGATGTTGGTGGCGCCGTCGACGTGGCCTCCGCTGAATTCCCCCGGCGTGCGCACATCGAGCAGGAAGCCGTTCTCTTCGGAGACCACGCGCCGTGCCTCGGCGCCGCTGACACGTTCGGCGCTGCCTCCCTGGTCCGCTCCCTCGGCCGAGGCTCCCGGGGACGAGGGCGCAGCGTCTTCCGAGCCGCAGGCCGCGACGCCGGTGAGGGATACGACGAGAAGGGCGGAGATCATGAAACGGGTCACGGAGAAGGACATAGTAGTGAAGCGTTCTATTGACCACCCCGAACGAGGACACGGCGTCCGGGATGAGTTGGTTCACCGACGGCTGACGTCGGCTTCGCTGCTCGATCGTCCGCGCCCGCGCACGCTCTCGACCGCCCACAGGACCAGGGCCCCGGCCAGCCACACCCACGGAGCGCCGTGCATGACCAAGTCGCCGTAGTCCATCAGGGCCATGCCGTTCCCGCCGCCCATCACCCAGCGAACCTTGCCCACGACGTGGGGTTCGGGAAAAAAGGGCATCAGACCTAGGGTCAGCGAGGCTCCGAGGGCGGTGAGGACGTTACGCTTCATGGTTTCTTCGGCGGCTGACGGGAACTGCGCGGGAATTACGCGGGAACTACGAGAGGGGTATTGGGTCACTGAACCTCCCAGGCAACCGAATCGTCGTCGGGGCCCGGGACCCCGGCCCTTGCATCGAGACCCGGAGGGCCGAAAACTGAGGGGCATCGGTACCTCGTCCCGGCTCATACCCATCCTCGTCGCCTGCCTGGCGGGGGCTTGTGCCGAAGACGCCGTGACCCCCGACGGGTCCACCGGTTCGCCTCAGCCCCGGGATGCCCGGGATGCCCGGGATGCCCGGGATGCCCGGGAGCCGGCGGACGCGGGGGGCGATGCGCCGATGGACGCCCCCGTCGATGCGCCGGCCGCTACGCCGCTGCGGTACTTCGACGACGTCACCGAGTCCTCGGGCATCACGGCGAGGCGGGAGCCCACAGAGGCATATCTTACCCTGGCGGACCGCATGGGCGGCGGGGTCTGCGTATTGGATGTCGATGGAACGGCACCTCTCGACCTCTTCTTTGCGTTGCGGGACGGGGCCGGCCCGGGGGCGGGATCGCGGCTCTTCGTGGGGCGCCGGGTCCTCGACTACGCGGACGAGACCGCCGCCCGCGGACTCTCCGATGTCGGCGACGCCCTCGGGTGCCTCGCGGTGGACGTCGACGGCGATCGCGACGACGACCTGCTGGTGACCGGCGTGGGGGGGGTCCGGCTCTTCGAGAACTCCGGGGGCGTCTTCGCCGACGTCAGCGCACGAATCGACGCGGCCTACGTCCCCGGCGTGATGTACATGTCGGCGGCAGCGGGCGATGTCGACGGTGACGGGGACTTGGACTTCGTCGTCGCCGGCTATATGCGCTTCGATGCCTCGGCGGCTCCATCCGAAGGGTGCGACCCTCTGCCCTGCAGCGCCGACGTGCGCGCTCACCTTCCCGCGGCGAACCTGCTCTTGATTCGCGCCGCGGATGGCTCCTACGCGGACCGGGCGACAGCCCTCGCCCCGGACCTCGCCACCTCCGAGCCGACCCTCGTCGTAGCCATCGCCGATATCGACGGCGACTCGCGGCCCAACATCTACGTCGGCAACGACCTCGGATTCGCGCTCTACGATCGGGTCCTCGCGCCGGTGCGAGCAGCGGGCGATGGGGGTCCCGATGCGTGGGTGGACGTCAGCGACACCGTCGGCCTAGCCTACAACGGCCGCGGCTATGGCATCGACTCGATGGGGTGGACCATGGGTGACGTCGACGGCAACGGGTTCCTCGATTTCGCGGTCACCAGCTTCGAGGACGACCCTACCTCGCTCTTCATGTGCACGGCCGCCGGCCCCTGCGAGGAACGCGGTGTCCCGAGTGGACTCGATGCGCGAGCCCAGACCTTTCGTTGGGGCGCGGGGTTATTCGACCTGGACCTCGACGGGGACCTCGACCTCATCGAAGCCGCGGGTCACGTATTCACCGACGAGGAGGTCGCGGCCGGGGCCTTCGCGGGGGGGGAGCGGCAGTCGCCCAACCTCTTCGTGAATGACGGCGCGGCCAACTTCGCCGCCATAGACCCATCGGAGGACGATGGCCTCGATCGTGCGCTCGCCGGTCGTGGCCTGGCCGTCGTGGACCTCGACGACGACGGCCGCCTCGACGTAGTCATCGTGTCGGCTCGGGGCCGCCCGGCGCTGCTCCGGAACATCACCGAACCTTTGGGCCACTCGCTCCGCGTCTCCCTCGTTGGCCGGGCCCCAAACACCGCCGGGGTCGGTGCCCGGGTGACCGTGCGCGCCGGGGGGCGCGCCTTTGTGCGGGAGCGGGTCGTGGGGGAGGGATACCTCGGCAACTTCGACCCCCGCTTGCACTTCGGCCTGCCCGCGGGAGCGGGCCCCGTCACCGTCGAGGTGAATTGGGCCTCCGGGACCGAGTCCGTGGCCTCGGCTGTCGAAGTCGACCGTGAGTTGGTCATGCACGAAGACTGAATCGAAACGGGCCGTATGCGCCTATGCATTTCCCTCCAATATCGCTAGTCTCACGGTGGGTGACTGGTCTGACCTATTCGCAACGTTACGCGGCTTACGGGGCCATCTTTGGTTTCTGCTTTCCCGTATTCTCAACTGGGTTGCTCTCGGCGACTTCGAGTGAGGGGTTCAGCCTAGCGACCCTGATCGCAGCTCAAGGTACGCCTCTGCTCTGGGTCGTCGACACGGCGCCGGTGTTCCTGGGCCTCTTCGCGTGGCTTGGGGGGCGCCGCCAGGACCGCTTGGTCGCGGTCCTCGACAACCTTGCCGAGTCGAATCGCGAGCTCGAGCGCGCCAACCACCAGCTCACCCGGGCGAGCCAGCTCAAGTCGCAGTTCCTGGCCAACATGTCCCACGAGCTGCGCACCCCGCTGAACTCGATCATCGGCTTTTCGCGCATCCTAATCCGCAAGCTCGGCACGGACATTCCCGAACGCCAGGCCAAGAATCTGCGCATGGTGCACGAGAGCGGGCAGCACCTCCTCGAGCTCGTCAACGACATCCTGGACATCGAACGCATCGAGGCCGGCATGGTCACGATTCGCCTGGTGGAGACCGAGGTCATTTCCCTCGCCCTCGACGTCGTCACGAAGATGCGCCCCGCGGCCCAGGAGAAGAGCCTCGAGCTCAACGCCGAGCTGCCTGACCGGGAGCTGGTGATGACCACCGACCCGGTACGGTTGCGGCAGATCCTCGACAATCTCGTCCACAACGCAGTGAAGTACTCCGACACGGGGACCATCACCCTCGAGGTCGTCGTCGGTCCCAGTGACGCCCCGGGCCGCGTGCAGTTCATCGTGCGAGACGAAGGCATCGGCATACCGACCGACGCCTTGTCCACCATCTTCGATGCTTTCCGTCAGGTCGACGGAAGCGCGACCCGGGCCCAGGGCGGCGTGGGCCTCGGATTGCACCTCGTCCGGCGCATCGCGAGTCTGCTCGACGGTGACGTGCAGGCGGTGAGCACGGTCGGCGAGGGCTCGGTGTTCACCTTCAGCCTACCCGCCGCGCTCATTGTTCAGGCGGCGGTCTCGGTAAGGCCGGTGCCGCTGCCCCTCACGCCGGAGGGCAACGGGCCGGTGATCTTGATCATCGACGACAAGGAAGAGGTCATCGAGATCAACCGCGCGGAGCTCGTCGATGCGGGCTACCGGGTGCACGCGGCCCTCGACGGGGAAGCGGGCCTCGAAAAGGCAGCCGAGATTCGGCCCGACGTGATCCTCCTCGACATCGTCATGCCCGAGATGGACGGATGGGCGGTGCTCCGGGAACTCCGACGAAACACTGAACTCTGCAGTACGCCCGTGATTATCACCTCGATGCTCGCCGACGTGCCGCGGGCCTACGAGATCGGCATCCGGGGCTGGCTCACCAAACCCGTGTCGCAGAACGCCTTCCGGCGAGTCTTCGAGGACATCGGCCTCGAGGCGACCCAAGACGTATTGGTCGTCGAGGACGACC
>JAFDCW010000334.1 GCA_019312705.1 Deltaproteobacteria bacterium | reverse complement strand
GCCACCGAGATAGCCGCGCGTCTCTCCCGCCTCTTCGTCCCGGACGAAGGGGGCCGGCGCGCCTGCCACGGCGACGACAAGCGCTACACCGAAGACCCGACCTGGAAGGACCTGATCCTCTTCTACGAGTATTTCGATGGGGACACCGGGCGCGGATGCGGGGCGAGCCACCAGACAGGCTGGACGGCGTTGGTGGCGAGCTGCCTCGAGAAGGTGGCGCGCGGACGGTCCGACGGGTAGTCGGCGCCCAGCGCGCCCTCTACCAGGACGTTCAGCTCGGGTCGAAGAAGATCCAGAGTTCGAGGTCGATCATCGCACCGCTTGCGGGGAGCGGGACCGCGATGGCCGGGACGCCGTCGACGGTACCGAAGCGGGCGCCGGCCGCGTCGCCGCAGGTCGTGGTGAGGGCGCTCGGGCCTGCGGCTTCGTCGAGGCTACCGGTGAAGGAGATGTCTCTTTGCACGCCGGATCGCAGCTCGTCCACGGGGGCTATCACGTGAAACGAAGCGTCGCCCTCGAGTGAGCCCGCCGCCCTCGCGAGCTGCCCGGCCGCGGAGAACGTGGCAATGCTGGCCAAGATGGTGTTGTCCGTGGCCATCACCGCCCGCGTCGCCGCCCAGCGGCCGTCCGGAATGACCCCGGCGGCGTCGAAGACGGGGGCATCCCCGGTCACGGCCGCGGCCAGGGTCGTGACTTCGACGGGGTCCCCGACGCACTCCCCGGGGACGTAGATCAGATCTCCGGCGACCGGACTGCAGAAGCCGGCGTTGGGCGGCGTCACATAGCTGAAGGCGAAGCACATTTCGTCTTCGGTCCGGAAGCCCGCGCTGACGGCCGTGTCGTACGGGTTGTCGAAGCTGCAACGGACGACGAGCTCGTCGTCGACGGCGAGGTCGATGGGTACGTCGTAGAAGAGCTGGGTCTCGAAGTCCCATCCCCCAAGGCGCAAGAGGTTCTGGCTCCTACCGCCGCGGACTCGGTCGAGCTCGAAGCTGGCGCCGATTCCGTGCATGTGAGGCATGCTGGCGAGGATGCGAACGGGCTCGCGGACGATGCACGATTTCTCGGCGACCGATGAGGCCCTGGCCGGGATGGAGAAGCCGGAGGTGCCCGGGCCGGGATCGGCCATCATGTATTCGGGCCCGTCGACCGGGGCGATGTAGAGCCGGACGCCGCTCGAGTCCGACACGCCTTCATAGCCGCCGCCGTTGTTGTAGTGAATCTGGAGGACGAGGCGGTCACTCGCCGACAGGCGGACTCCGCCCTCGGGGAACTCGAAGGCGCCGGTCCCCGGCGCCCACGCGTAGAGATACTGAAGCACCCCGCTCGACGCGACGGCGCGGCGGAGCGTCAGGTGGTGCAAGACCCGACTGTCGTCGACGATGACATCGAAGCGGCGGATGAAGACGTCCTCGGTCACTAGGGCGGTGGATTCGCGCTCGATGTAGCGGTCCACCTCGGTGGCGCTGACGGCGAAGCCGTCGGCCGTCAGGTCGATGACCTCGAGCCCTTCCGGGGCATCCGTGGGCGAGACGTAAACGGGGCGGTTCGCGTCGAGGCCCACTGGGTCCTCGACCCGGACCGCACCGCACGATGCCCACGCGGCGATGACGTCGCGTTGGCTGAGGGCGGGCTGGGGCGCCCCGGTCGGAGGCATCGTTCCGCCGGCAACGTGGGTGACCATGCGGTCGACGAGACGCATGCCCTCGGCACCGACGAGCACCGCGTCGTACTCGGTGAGGGTGACCGGAGCCCCGAAGTCGGGGGTCTCCCCGTGGCAGGTACCGCAGTGGGTCGTCACCAAAGCGCCGACGGTGCCGTCCCAATCAGCGCGCGAGGGAACGCAATCCGCAGCGACCCCCGCATCGCCATCCGGCGGGTCATCGGAGCCGCAGCCCGCGGCGATGGCCACGAAGGCAATTATGAGAAGGGCGCCAAGGCTCTGGGTCGGGTTGCACACGATACGACGAGACTAGCACCGTATCGGGACCATCGACCACGAGGCCACCGGGCTCGGGCGAAACGCCGCCGCAAACAGTTTCGGATGGAGCGTGAGACGCAAGCGAGGTGGTCTCGGTTCCGAGCAGCCCGCGGAGCCTACCTTTCGTAGGTGAGCAGGCAGCGCAGGAACCGGGGCCAGATCGCGCCGCGGATCGCGCTTCAGGCGATGCTGTTTAGCTAACTTGTGTGCCGGGCGGCAACTCACCGTCGATTGTCAGCACCGAGAGCGCGCTGTCGTCGCTGGCTGCGAGGACCATGCCTTCGCTGACCATGCCCATGATCTTGCGGGGGGCGAGGTTCAGAACGACGACGACGCGTTTGCCGATGAGGGCTTCGGGCTCGTAGTGCTGGGAGATGCCCGCCATGACGTTGCGAGGCTTAGCCTCGCCGACGTCGACAGTCAGGCGAAGCAGCTTCCGGCTCTTCTCGAGTTTTTCGGCCTCGAGGACCCGGCCGAGGCGCACGTCGAGCTTGGTGAAGTCCTCGTAGGTGATGGTCTCCTTCACCGGGACGGGGCCACTCTTCTTCTTGGCGGCGTCTCCGTCGGCAGCGGCCTTCTTGGCGTTGGCAGCTGGCTTGGGCTTCGCCTTTTTGCCCTCCCCCTCGGCGACCCCGAGGCGCGTCAGAATCTCCGCCTGGGCAGCGTCGTCGAGGCGCGGGAAGAGCGCCCCGGCCGGGGCCGTCTCGGTGCCCGCGGGCAGTTCGCCCCAGGTCGAGGGCCAGGCGCTCGTGCCCTCCGTCGGCGCCACCGGCGGAAGCCCGAGCTGCGCCAAGAGGTCATCGCACTTGTCGGGCATGTACGGCCAGAGCATCACGGCGAGCCAGCGCAGCGCCTCGAGCACCGTGTAGGACACGACGGCGAGGCGCGCCGTATCCTCGGGGGTCTCCCCCTTGGCGAGCTTCCACGGGGTCGTCGTGTCGACATACTTGTTGGCGGCCCCGACGAGCTCCCAGATGGCGTCGAGGGCGCGGTGCGGCGCCACCGCATCGAGGTGCGTCGCCGCCGCATCGGCGGACTGCTTCGCGGTCGCGATGAGCGCCCGGTCGAGGTCCGTCAGCGCGCTGTCTTCGACCGCCGGCACCTCGCCGCCCAGGCTCTTCTTCACGATGGACGCGACCATGCGGTTCAGGAGGTTCCCGAGGCCGTTGCCGAGCTCACCGTGGTAGCGGGCGATGAGGTTCTTGTGGCTGAAATCGCCATCCTGGCCAAAGGCGACCTCGCGCATCAGGTAGTAGCGCACGACGTCGCGACCGAACTCCTGCACCAGGGGCCCGGGGGGGATGAAGTTGCCGAAGCGCTTGCTCATCTTCTGGCCGTCGACGGTCAACCAACCATGGGCCCAAACCTGCGACGGCGGCTCGATGCCGGCGCTCATCAGGAACGCCGGCCAGTAGACGGCGTGAAAGCGCAGGATGTCTTTGCCAACGATGTGCACTACGTCCGCCGACGGCGACCAGAAGCGGTCGAACAGTTCTTCTTCGCCGGCGGCGGCGGGGCCCCCGAGGGCGCTGATGTAGTTCGTCAGGGCGTCGAGCCATACGTACATCACGTGTTCGGGGTCGCCGGGGACAGGCACGCCCCACTTGAAGCTGGTCCGCGAGATGCTCAGGTCCCGGAGGCCGCCCTTCACGAAAGACTTCACCTCGTTCATGCGGCTCTGGGGCTGCACCGAGTCGGGGTTGTTCTCGTAGAACTCGAGAAGCTTGTCGCCGTAAGCGCTCAGCTTGAAGAAGTAGCTCTTCTCGCGCACGCGCTGGACCTTGCTGCGCGTGACCTCGTCGAGCTCTTCCATCTCCTTTTCGGTGATGAAGGCCTCGTCCGCGACCGAGTACCAACCCTCGTACTCGCCGAGATAGATGTCGCCCTTTTCGACGAGGATCTGCCAGAGGCGCTGGACCCGAGTCTCGTGACGTTCGTCGGTCGTGCGGATGTAGTCATCGAAAGTGCATCCGAGTTCTTCGAAGGCCTCTCGGAAGGGCGGCGACATCTCGTCGACGAAGGCCTGGGGGTCTTTGCCCAGCTCCTTGGCCTTCTCTTCGATCTTCTGACCGTGCTCGTCGGTGCCGGTCAGAAACCGCACCGGACGGCCGCGCAGTCGCTGGAAGCGGGCGAGCACGTCGGCGGCGACGGTCGAGTACGCATGGCCGATGTGGGGCCGGTCGTTGACGTAGTAGATGGGGGTCGTGACGTAGAAAGGCTTCATGTCGTTCTTCCGAGGCCGGCGAGCCTAACCCCGGAGGCCGGCGAGGTCGATCGCCCAAGTACCCGCGGACCGTCGACTCCGAGCCCGCTCGACGTCGGGGGGCCCCCGCGCTAGGTGCACCTCGTGGAATTCTTGCCGATGCGGCGACCGACCTTCGCGGCGGCCCTCAACGATGTGAGAGCGAAGGGGCGCGACGCGCGCCTCGCCGCCGCCGAGCGCCTGTCGAGCCCCCCGGAGGGCCAACGGGCCGAGGCCGAGAGAGGCCTGGCAATCCTGGCCGACGACCCGGACCCGGCGGTTCGGGAGCACGCCCTGGAGGGCCTCGGCTACCTCGACGCAGAGGGCCAGCTGCCGCTGATCCTGGCGCGCTTCGAAGATGGCTCGCCCCCGGTCCGCCAGGCCGCGGTTATCGCCGCCGGACGTCTCGGCGGAGAGGATGCCGAGCGGGCAATCCGTGAGGCCCTCGAGAGCCCTCATGCGGACCTGCGCTTTCAAGCGGTCATGAGCGTCGCCCTCCTCGCCCCGCCGGACGCGACCGTGGTGATAGCGAAGCTCCTCGACGACGACGACGCCGAGGTTCGGGCCCACGCCGCCGAGGCCCTCGGCAAACTAGGGGACGCGGGCGCTGCCGACACGTTAGCCGCCGTGCTCGACGACGAAGACCCGGAGGTCCAGAGAGAGGCCGCCTTTGCCCTCGCCTCCCTCGGGGATTCCCGCGGCGTGTCCCAGCTCATCGAGGCCCTCGGCAAACCCGAGACCGCGATCGCCGCGGCCATCGCCCTCGGCGAAATCGAAGCCGAGGAGGCCCGGGAGGACCTCGCCGCCATCGCCGCTCGCTTCCTGCTCTCCCCGCTGATGCGCGCGGCGGTCGGAGGCGCCCTCTGTCGACTGTCCGACCCTCGCGGGGTCATCGCCCTCGGGGCTGCCCTCGGAGCGATGCGTTCCGACGGGCGCGGCCTCGCAGCCGAGACCATCGGCGAGTTGCGCATCGTCGAGCTCGCCGAAGACCTCGCCGCCCTCGCAACCCGACCGCGGGGGACCGACCCGGTAGTGGTCGCCATCGCCCTCGGACGCCTCGCCAAAGACAGCGCGGTCGCCAAGGACGCGCTCATGGCGATGGCCGCCACCGCTCAGGACGAAGAAGCCGCCCAGGCGGCACGAGACGCCCAAGAAGCCCTCGAGACGAGCGAGAACTGACAGTGGAACTCTTCGATACCCACTGCCATCTCGACTTTGACAAGTACGACGACGACTTCGACGAGGTCCTCGAACGCGCCGCCGCAGCCGGTGTACGCCGCATGATGACCATCGGCTGCGTGACCACCGTGGAAGATGCGGACACTGCCATCCGCCTGGCCCAGACACGCCCCGACCGCCTCCGGGCGTCGGTCGGAGTGCACCCCCACGATGCCGAAGGGGCCACGCCGGAGGTGCTCTCCGCTGTCGAGCGTGTATCCCAGGACCCCCACGTGCTCGCCGTCGGCGAGATGGGCCTCGATTTCTTCTACGACAACTCCCCCCGGGAGGCCCAGCGCGTGGTCTTCCGCGCCCAGGTCGCCATCGCCCGCAGCGTCAAGAAGCCAATCGTGGTACACA
>JAFDCW010000333.1 GCA_019312705.1 Deltaproteobacteria bacterium | reverse complement strand
TGGCGGTCGATCACGATGTCCCCTTCGTCCCAGAGGCGCACTGGGTAGCGGTCTTCGACGGGTTCGTGGTCTCCGTGGACCCGATTGCCGTTACCGTCGATGTGCACGAACATCTTCCAGCTCCCCGGCGACGGAGCGAGGCACTTCCAGTACCAGGTGATCACGAAGTCTTCGCCGGAGCCCACGTAGCCGTCGTGGGAAAGCTCGAGGTCGTAGCCGAGGAGGATGATCTTGTTGTCGAGGGTGGCGTTGACCGGGAATTGTGGCGTCGGCTCCTGGTCCGTGACGAACTCCGCGATGAAGTTCTGATCCTCGACGCCCTCGATCGGACGGTTGGTCGCGAGGACCACCCGGGCGCTCCGGGCGTCGGCGATGAAGAGGTGGCGGTCCTCCCGGCGGCGATAGGCCCGGTCGATGGCGGCGAGCTCGTCGGCGGGGAAGGCGGCCCAACGCCGCTCATCGCTTCCGAGAAACTCGAGGAGCGCGGCTTGGTTCTCGATTTCCTGGACCAGCCCGTCGGCGTAATACGCCGCGGCTCGACCGCCGACCCGGTATTCGCCGAGGATCTCGCCGTCGGCCGCGTGGCTATTGAACGTGTCGTAGACCTCGCGGGGAGAGAAGTGCGCCGAGAGCGCCGGCAGGTAGCCCTGGGCAGCGTAACCGCCGACGATGACACCGGCGACCAGGAGCGGGATGAAGCGGTGACGACCGATGCGCGGGGCCGCGGCCCAGGCGGCCTGCGCTCCGGCGATGAGAATCGGCACGGCGACCACGACCAGGCCCAAGCGCTTGCTCCACTTGGCCACGATGACCGTGAGGCCGAGGGAGTCGCCGAAGGCGAAGACGACAATGGTCCAGATGGGGAAGACCGCGACGAGGATGCCGCCGGCGACCATCCATAGGCGGACGGCCGGGTTGCCTTCGCGCCAGCGGGTGACGGCGCATCGGTAGGGTGCCTTGAGTTCGAGCTTGCGCTTCTCGACCGGCGCCGAGAGGAAACCGAGGACCACCGCGGCCCCGAAGAGCCCGAGGACGACGGCCCAGTAGCGGCGCGGATTGAAGACCTCGGGCACGGTGAGCTCGTCCACTGCGAGGCCGTCGACGGGACCCCCGGGGTAGAGGCTGAAGTCCCGGATGACGAGGCCCGTGAACAGCGCTCCGACGACCGCTGCCACGGGGAAGGTGCTCTTGGTGCCTTCGACGTCGCGGAGCAGAATGGCGACCGCTGCGGCGAGGGCCAGGACAGGCACGAAGGTGCCGGGCCCGTAGCGCGCCTCGAAGAGGGTCAGGGCGCCGTAGCCAATGGCCGCCCAGAGCAGAAGCGACAAACGAAACGCGGCTTGCATCCGGTGATCCGTATCGTCTGCGTCTTTGGCCTCTTGGGAGTCTTCGGACTCGTCTTGGGGCTCCGAGGCCTGGACGTCTTCCGCGTCCGCATCGCCATGGGCCGCCGCGCCGTCCCTGCCCGCGAGCAGCAGCCAGCCGATGGCGAGGGGGAGAATGGCGCTCCAGGGCGCGAAGCCGTGGAAGATGGTCTCGATGGCGGCGTCGAAGGTAGGCGGATCTCCGCCTCGGGGTTTGCCCCCGAGCCACGACGAATAGCCCGCGACGTCGGCGACCACTGCGTTGGCGACGACGGCTGCGAGGGCGAGGGCCGAGACCACGACAGCCCAGGCCGCGATGGTCTGCACCCGGCCATCGCCATCGGGCTTCTTCAGCGTGCCGGTGTAGGCGGCGGCGAGGGCGACGGCGCCGAGGGGCGCGAGGGCGCCGAGGAGGGCGCCGCGGGTGGCGATGCCGATGGCGACCCCGGCGAGGGCGAGCAGCAACCACAACACGGTATTGCGGGTGCGGGCCTTTTCGTCTGCTTCAGGACCGGCGGGCCGGTAGATGGCCGAAAGTGCGCCGAGGGCGATCATCCCGTGGGCGGCGAAGGCCGGGGCGTCGCCGAGCATCTGCCGGCTGTTGAAGAGGAAGAGGGGGCTCGTGCCCGCGATCACGGCGGCGTAGACGCCCGCGCGCCGGCCCGCGAATCGGCGGACCAAGAGGAAGGCCAACGCGACGGCCACGAGGCCTGCGGCGGCGACGCCGAGGCGCCCGGCCCACTCGTTTACGCCGAAAACCGCGAATCCGGCGGCCACGAACCAACGCATGAAGGCGGGGCGGGTGAGCTCGCCGACCTCCCCGCTGAGCAGGTGTCGCGCTTCGTCGGCGGTGTTCAGCTCCCACGGGTCCCAGATCCCGAAGCCGGGCAGCCCATAGAACAACAGCCCTGCCACTGCCGCGAGGGCCATGGCGGCCCAGACCCGTTCTTGCCTCTGATTCAGCTCCATAAGACCCAGCGCTGCCGCCCAATTAGCGTGGAATCGTGGCCTAGTCCATGGGCTCTTCGGTGGATTCGTCGCTGGCCCCGCCGGGCGTCGCGGGGGCGGAAGCGGGGGCGGAAGTACCTGTTTCGATGCGGGCGATTTCTCGGCCGAGGCGGCGGGCTTGCGTGCGGAAGCGAGGCAGGTGGCCCCGGGGCATCATGCGGCCCGGCCCGTTGATCTCTTCGAGGGGATCGAGGAATCGTCCGTTGCGCTTGAGGCCGAAGTGCAGGTGCGGGCCCGTCGACCGGCCCGTCGAACCCACGTAGCCGATGAGCTGGCGTTGTTCGACCTCGTCGCCCCGGGAGAGCCCCCGGGCGAAGCGACTGAGGTGGGCATAGTAGGACTCGTACCCGTTGGCGTGGCGGAGGGCGACGAGGTTGCCGTTGGCGCCCCGCTCGCCGGCGAAGGTGACCGTCCCGTCGGCGGTGGCCCATACCGGGGCCCCGGTGCCGGCGGCGTAGTCCACCCCGTTGTGGGGGTGCACGCGGCGCAGGATGGGGTGCATGCGCTGCAGGTCGAAGCGCGAGCTGATGCGGTCGTATTGGAGTGGGGTTCTGAGCCATCCGCCGCGCATCGCTCGGCCGTCTTCTTCGTAAAACTCCCCGTCGTCGTCGTTCCCCGTCGAGAACCAGAAGGCCCGGAGCTCTCCCGTGCGCTGACCCATGTACTCCACGGCATGCACTCGCCCCCAGCCGTGGAACTCCCCGGAAATACGCTCTTCTTCGGCGATGATGCGGAACGTGTCCCCGGCCCTGGGGTGAGTATTGAAGTTCACTTTGCCCTCGAAGGCTTCCATGAAGCGCCCGACCAACGCCCGGCCGAGGCCCGCCCCCTCGAAGGCGGCGCCGAGGGAGGTCTGGACCGAGCCTCCGCGGGAGATGCGCCGGGTCTCGATTGGGATCTCGACCTTTTCTCCCCGAAGCTCCCCGCGGCGATTTCGCGTCACTTGGTAGTACTCGATGGAGTTTCCCCGGTACTCGAAGAGCAGGATATTGCGGTCCGTGTCCCGTTCGAAGATGAGACGGTCCGTGGCGCGGCAGCGACGAAAGTCCATCACCTCCTCGAGGGCGTCTTCGAGCTCTTCGTATTCCTCGGCCGAGGCCCCCGCAGCGACGAGGGCGGCGCGGAATCCTCGCCCGTTGCCGAAGGCGGCCTCGGTCCGGGTGACGGCCCCGAGGACCGTCGGTTCGTGGGACGCGGCCGTGACGGGCTCGGGCGGCGCCGTCGGTGCGGTCGTCGCCGCTGCGTTCTGGGAAGCGCCGTCGAGGGAACCGTCGAGGTCGCGGGGGGCAGAGCCGTTGGCGGGGGCGCCGACCGTACTGGGTTCGAGAACGTCATCGCCCCCGTCCCCGCCGCCGAAGCCGAAGCCGAAGTCGAAGTCGAAGTCGACCAGCGTGAAGACAGCGACCGCGGACGAGACGATCCCGACTCCCGCCGCGAGCATCGCGAGTTGCTTCGTGCGCGCGTCCCGGCGCTGGTGACGCAGGAGCGGTATGTCCACCGACGGCAGCGGTCGGCTGAGCGGATCATCCTCCGCGGGCGTCTCCTCGACCGACATCGGGCGAAGCAATATCAGCGCTCCCCCGCCGGCGCAACGCGAAGCGGGGGCCAGGGACCCCTTAACAAGAAGGCGCCACCCAACAAGAAGGCGCCACGAGAGGCGGCGCCGGTAGTGCCGTTCCCGTTGCCGTTCCCGTTCCCGATCCCGATCCCGTTCCCGCTTCCGATCCCGTTCCCGTTCCCGATCCCGATACCGCTTCCGATCCCGTTCCCGTTGCCGTTCCCGCTCTTGCGCCCGATCATCTCTGGATCAGCCCTTTCCGAAGCGTCGCCAGAGCGTCTACGAGGGCGCCGAGCAGCCCGCCTCCGCCGTCGCCCCCCTCGGGCCCGATGCGTTCGAAGCCCCCCACGACGCCGAGTACTCGCGCAGCGAGATCCACCGCATGGAGATCGAACTCCAAGCCCACCTCGAGGCCGACGAAGTCGATTGCGAAGACGCCATCGAGGCCCGCGAAGCCATCTGCGAAGTCGCCGAACGCACTTGCGCCATGGATCAGACCGACGCCGACATCGCCCCGCGGTGCGACGCCGCCACCGCCGACTGCGAAGAAGCCCGGGAAACCGTCTGCCCCCACTGCCCCGAGTAGCCTGTCCCCCTCCTAGACGCCCGAGGCGCCGCCGACGTCAGCTAGATCGCCCTACGCGAATTCAGCTGAGGTAGTGGCGTCCAGTTGCGTCAGTCGCCGAGCGCGCCCCTCGACAAGAAGGCTCTGCGAACGGCAGCCCCGAGGCGGCAGCGTGACGTAGTCACGCAGAGCCGGCAGGGCTGCCGGTAGCGGAGCCGGCAGTGTGCCCCCGCAGGCGTTGGCCGAAGGAATACCAAAGGTATTTCGAGGCCTGCGCCGAGGACGTAAGCCGGTCCCAAGAAGGCGACAGGGCGACGCCAGTCGACCGGAGCCGGGATTGGGACCGGAGGCGAATGGCGTGACTGGGCGCCACTACTACGCGTCGAACATTCCGATTGCCCACCGGAGCGTGTCCCGATCGATGTTGTGCCCCGTGTGCACGATGACGACGCGCTTGTCGGCGAGGTCGCGGTGGATCTTCCACGCGGCCGCGAAGGCCGCGGCGGCGGCGCCCTCGCAGAGGTTGTGAGTCGTTTCCATGCACATGCGCACGGCCTTCTTGAGCTCGTCCTCGCTGACCAGGACCACCCGGTCTACCTGGTCTTTGACGATGGAGAAGGGCGCCTCGAAGGCGAAGCGGGTTGCGAGGCCGTCGGCAAAGGTGTCGGCGGAATCGACGTGCTCGAGCTTGCCGGTCTCGAGGGACCGGGCGAGGGCGTTGGCCCGCTCGGACTGAACGGCGATGATCTCGACGTCCGGGCGCATGGTTCGCAGCGCGACGACGGTTCCAGCGAGGCAGCTACCGCCCCCGACGGGCACGATTACCGTGTCGACGTCTGGGAGCTCTTCTGCGATTTCCATGGCGCAGGTGCCGACCCCGGCGATGAGCAAGGGCTCGTTGGCGACGTGCACGTAGTAGAGCGATTCGTTGTCCGCCCGGGCCTCAGCTTCGGCGCGGGCCTCGTCGAAGTCGCGGCCGTGGACCACGACCTCGGCCCCGAGGGCCTCCATGACGGCGTTCTTTTCCGGGTTGTTGCCCTTGGGCACGTAGATCACCGCCCGAGACCCGAAGGCCCGGGCCGCCCAGGCCATCGAGAGCCCGTGGTTGCCCCGGGTCGCGGTGACGGTGCCCCGGCGTCGCTGGGCGTCGCTCAAGTTGGCGAAGAGGTTGACCCCCCCGCGAACCTTGAACGCCCCAATCGGCAGGTGGTTCTCGTGTTTGACGTAGGCATCGAAGCCCATCCGAGCGCTCAAGAGTGAGTACCGGTAGAGGGGGGTTCGGTTCAGGTAGCGGTGGACGATGGGCC
>JAFDCW010000332.1 GCA_019312705.1 Deltaproteobacteria bacterium | reverse complement strand
GTACGTGGGTCGGGGCATCACGGAGCCGCGTCGTCAGGGGGATGACGAGCACATCGCTGGCCCGTTCGTTCCGATAGTCCGGCGAGATGACGAGAACGGGCCGCCGCTTGTCCAACATCGCCCAGTAGAGATGCCCCCGTCTCAGCATCTCAGTCGTAGTTCACTCGTCGAGCGTTCTTGGAGGTTGCCCGGCCGAGGGCCTCTTCCTCGAGACGCTCCTCCGCTGAACTCTCCTCATAGTAGCGAATCGTTTCTTCACGAAGAATGGTAGCGGCTGACGCGCGGGACGCACTCCGCAGCCACGCTTCGATGACGCTGCTCCGGCTCGCACCATCGCTCCGCTCGACCTCCGAATCGACCCGGTCGAGGAGGTCTTCGGAGATCGTGATGCTGATCTTTGCCTTCGCGGCACCCATCTTACTTTTAGTCGTACCATTGGTACGACTACGGGGCAAGGTGCACCGAAAGGCCCGTTCTTGGCTGCCAACAGTCTCCTTCACAATTTCGCCTCATTTGCTCCCCGGAATCTCCTCGCCACCTCCCCGAGGACGCCTTGCCGGTCTTCTAAACCAGAGGAGTGACGCGGCGTTCTCGGGTTCTCCGAGGCGACGCCGAGTCCAGAGAGAGTGAGGAGAGACCATGGAAATCGCTGAAGCCATGCCGGGACCGGTGCCCCAATTCCCGACCAAGGCGGTGCCGAAGATCGGTGCCCCACAGACGCATGCGTCGGCCGCTGGCCGTCGCGCGGCCGACCCCGCGCCCACCGCCGAGCGCGAGACCGCCGCCGCCCGTCCCGCGGACGTGGAGCGCGGCTGGTCCGCGAACCTGGTCGCCCCGCTGGGGCCCATCGAGCAATTCGACGCACGCACTGTCACCTTCCGTGGGCTGACCGGCGTCGGCCTCTCGGCGCTCTACGGGCTGGCCCTCGGGTCCCGGGACGGCGGCTGGGCGCTGCTCACCGACGCCCTCTCGGTGCCGATGGCCCTCATCGCCGTTTGTATCGTCGGCATTCCCGCCCTCTTCATCGCCTTTGCATTCCTCGACGCACCGATCGAGCCCAAGGGCATGGCGATGCTCTCCGCTCGGTCCCTCGCGACGGCGGGGCTGGTCCTCGCGGGCCTCGCCCCGGCCGCGGCCCTCTTCATCGTGACCACCGAAGGTCGTATGGCCGCTGTCCTGACGGGCAGCTTTGGTTTGCTGCTCGGGGCCGCCTTCGGCTTGCGCGTGCTGCTCTTCGACGTGGTTCGAACAGTATCCCGGGCGCGGATCACTACCCAGCTCGCCGCCGTCGTCGCGTGCCTGGTATTTTGCGCCTTCGCCGTTCTGCTCTCGGCTCGGGTCATCGAGTCCTTCGGCTCGCTCCTGTCGGTCCTCGCGCTCTTCGAAGGTGCGTCATGATGGCCCTGGTGGGACGCCTCCTCCGGGCGCCGGGGGCCGTCGCGCGGCAGTGCCTCGAAGGAGAGGGGCAGCGCGAGTTGGTCACGACGTCCCTCGTCGCGATCGCCCTCGGGGCTGGAATCTTCGGCGCCGTCGTCGGCTCGTACCGGGGAGACCTCCAGGTCCTCTACGCGAGCCTCAAGTTGCCCCTGGCGCTGCTCGCGACCCTCGTCGTGTGTGTGCCCGGGTTCCACGTCTTGGCCCTGGCCCTCGACCAACCGCGCACTCTCCGGGCGACCATTTCGCTGGCCCTCGCATCGGCCGGGCGCGGCGCGCTGGTCCTCTTGGCGCTCTCGCCCCTCCTGTGGCTCGCGATCGACGCCGGCGCGAGCTACCACGGGAGCGTCTTGCTGGCCTCGGCCTGCTACGGCGTCGCGGGCCTCGCGGCCCTCAGCGTCTTGCTGCGCGGCCTCGGCACCGGCGGGCGGCGGCTCATGTCGGCGGCGGCCTCGATCGTGCTCTTCCTCGCCGTGTCGGGGCAGACGGGCTGGATCCTCCGCCCCTACCTCGGGCGTCCGGCCCAGCAGGACATCCCCTTCCTCCGTGCCCGTGAGGGAGGTTTCGCGGACGCCGTCTGGACGAGCGGACGCTCGGTCCGCGGAGACTACGATGACCCCCCCGCGCCTATCGAAACGACGCCCCCGATGACGCACGACCTCAGCTGGCCCGACCGCATGGAACGTGACGACCACCTGAGGCGCATGGGTCAGCCGGTGACGCCGTGAGTCTGCTCGACTTGCTCGTTCTCTACGGCATTGCGGGAGTGGCGTGCGGCGTGGCGATCTATCGTCGCAGCGGCACGGGTGGCCGCGGGGCGCTCATCGCCGCGCTGATCGCCATTCCCCTCTGGCCGGTCTGGGGCCCGGTGGTCTTGACCTCACCGCGGGAGGACATCCGGTGTCGTCTCCGGGGCGGGACCGACGCGGCCCGGCGCATCGAGCTCGCCCTTCAGGAGGCTCTCGAGGCCGCCCACGGCAGTCCCCTCGCGGCGCTCTTGCCCGCCGAGGCGGTGTCGGGGATCGTCTCGGCCGTCGAGACGAGCGACGCGCGGCGGGCCGAGCTCGACGTTCTCCTCGACCGCCCAGGCTTCGACCTCGAATCGGCGCGCACCCGGGTCGCCTCCCTGACCGACGAACACGTGACGCCGCGGGCGATCGCTACGGCGCGCCTGCATCTGACCAACGTGGAGGAGCTGCACGCCATGCGGGAGCGGGACGAACGCTCCCTCGTCGACCTCGCAGACCTCGTCGAGGCCCTGCGCACCCAGCTCGTATTGGCGCGCTTCGCGGGATCCTCGGTCGAGGGCGTCGGAGACATCGTGGCGGAAATGTGGGCTCGGGTGGAGGGGCTCGGTGAGGCCATGGATGAACCCCTCGGCCCGGCGTTGGAAGACCTGCCCCAAAAGCCTGCGCTTTCGGGACGGCCTTCGGCCGCGTAGCATCGGGCGCGATGGCCGCGGGGCACATACTGGTCGTGGACGACGAGGCCCACATCCGAGATGTCCTCGACTACGCCCTCACCCAAGAGGGCTACCGGGTGACGGCGGTCGGGGATGGTCGGGCCGCCCTCGAAGCGCACCGGGTGGGCGACCCGGACCTCGTCGTCCTCGACGTCATGCTTCCGGAACTCGATGGGCTCAGCGTCTGCCGGGAAATTCGCAGCCGGTCTGAGACCCCGATCCTCTTCTTGTCGGCTCGCGGTGAAGAGATCGACCGAGTCCTGGGCCTCGAACTCGGCGGAGACGACTACCTCACCAAGCCCTTCTCGCCGCGGGAGCTCATCGCCCGGGTGCGGGCCATCCTGCGCCGGGCGGACAAGGCGCCGTCGGCCGGGGAACCGGCGCCAGGCTCCGGCGGCCTCGTCTACGAGCACGGTGAGGTTCGCGTTGACGTCGAACGTCACGAGGTCATCGCCGGGGGACAGACGGTGTCGCTCACGCCGACCGAACTCGGGGTGCTGGCGGCGCTCCTGAAGAGGCCCGGTGTGGTGTTGAGCCGCGTTCAACTCATGCAGCACGCCTGCGGCTTCGGCAATCACGTCACGGAGCGGACCATCGATACCCACGTGCGCCGAATCCGAGCGAAGTTCCGGGACCTCGGCCAGGGGGATCCTATCCAGACGGTGCACGGGGTCGGGTATCGGGCAGCCCAGTAACGAGCCGTCGCCGGGCGAAGGGGGCTTCTCGGCAGCGCCCATGCCGCGGCGGTCGGTCATTGCCTGGGTAAGGTCCCAGCTCGGGCGCCTGCGCGTTCGCCTCCTGGTGGTGAACGTCATCGTCGTCCTGGTGCCGGTCTTCGGCTTGGAGTTCGCCCGCCTCTACGAGAAGCAGCTGCTCGGGTCCCTCGAACGCGACATGCGCAACCAAGCCGTGCTGGTTCGCGCTCTCCTCGAGTCGGACCTCGAAGAGGGCGTATCTCTCGAGGACCCCCACCACGCGACGATCCTGGCCGCCGCGGCGACCCGGACTCGGACCCGGGTCCGCGTGCTCGGCGCCGACGGCCTTTCGGTCGCCGACTCCCACGAAGATGGCCCCCCCGAGGGTGTCGAACCGCCACCGCCGCGCCTGGGGGGTTCGGTCGGTCAGGCCGTGTCGAGCAGCTACGAGTCAGCGCGCTCTGTTGCCGGTCGAGGTCGCGCTGGGCCGAGGTGGTCCGCGGTCGAGGACCGACAGGAGGTCCGCGACGCCCTCGGAGGCCGGGCGTCGGCATACACCCGTGTCCGGGACCGGGCGCCGGGGGTCTTTCTCTTCGTGACCGAGCCCATTCGCCGCGGCGGGGAGGTTCGCGGCGTCGTCTACGTCACCCGGTCGACGCGCCCCGTGATGGTCGAGCTCTATCGCATCCGCTCCGGCCTCATCCGGGTCCTCGTGGTGGCCCTCTTCATCAGCCTCCTGAGCACCCTGGTCCTCGCCTGGACAATCTCGCGCCCGCTCTCGCGCCTTTCCCGGGCGGCCCGGCGCATCACGGCCGGTGAGCGCGGGGTGATCGTGCCCGTCGAAGGGACCGGGGAGATCCACGAGCTCGGGCAATCTTTCGCGACCATGACCGACGAACTACGCGCCCGGGCCGAATACATGTCCGAGTTTGCCGCCGACGTGGCCCACGGGTTCAAGTCGCCCCTCACGAGCATCCGCGGGGCCGCCGAGCTCCTTGCCGAGGGTGCGACCGAGGACCCGGTCGCCAGCGCGCGTTTCCTCGGAAACATCCAAGAAGACGCCGAGCGCTTGGATCGCCTCGTGACGCGCCTGCTCGAGCTGAGCCGCATCGAAGCGTCCTCCGAGGCCATGCAGGTCTTCGACCTCGACGCCGTGCTTCGCCGCGTCATCGAGCGAGAACGCCGCGCCGGCGCCAGCATCACGTTGAGCTATGCCGCCCCAACACGTTTGATCCGCGGTCGCGAGGCCGACCTCGAACTCGCCCTCCGCAACGTCATCGATAATGCGGTCCGTTACGCGCCGGAGGCTGATCCCGTTCGGGTCGACGTAACACCAGGGGAGGGCGACCGCCTCGAGGTCTGCGTGGCTGACCGCGGCCCGGGCATCCCCCTGGCTCACCGCGAAAAGGTCTTCGACCGCTTCTTCACCACCGACGGGGCGCGCAACGGCACGGGCCTCGGCCTCGCCATCGTCCGCAGCGTCGCCCTCGCCCACGGCGGGACCGTCACGGCCTCGGTGCATGACGGGACGCGCATCACGCTTTCGCTTCCTGCGGTGACCGGTTGAGGGGCTGTTCGCCAACGGAGTTGGCAGCGGAGCGCGCCAAGTTGCCGCACAGCGACGTCTGTGGGAGCTCATGGCGTCACGAATGCGGGCAATGTGCCGGGCACGAAGCTTGCGTCGCAACTTCGCGATGGGGCGAAGACGGACAATACCGGTGGGCGTGATCTGCGCCGGCCTGGCGCTGCTTCCGGCGATGGCTGTGGTGCTCTCCGGATGTAGTGGGGAGCCGCCCGCCGAGACCTGTGAGCCGCGGGACGACTACCGCTGGAGTCTCCTCGGCCCTCCGACGCTCTCCCTGCTCTTCGTGATCGATGACTCCGAGTCGATGGCGGAGGAGCAGGCGGCTTTCGCCGCGGGGCTTCCGCCCATGTTACGGGCACTCACCAGTGGGGACCTGGACGGCGACGGAGGTCACGACTTCTCTCCAATAGTCAGTCTTCGCGTTGGCGTGATCTCCACCGACATGGGAACTGCCGGTTTCGAGCACCCGACCTGCAACGCGTCCGATCTTGGCGATGACGGTCTCTTGCTCACCGCGGGCGATCCGTCGATTGCGGGTTGCCGCGAAGCGTACCAATCGTTCCTGAGCTACCAATCCTACGAGGTCGTGGATGTCGATGCTCTCGGTGCAGACCTCTCCTGTAAGGCGCGTATCGGAACC
>JAFDCW010000331.1 GCA_019312705.1 Deltaproteobacteria bacterium | reverse complement strand
GGAGCATGGGCAATCGCCGGGTGCGGGTCAAAGGCCCGGCTCGACCGGGCCCGGACTCAGCTCCATCAGCTGTAGGTAGAGCCCTGGTGGCAGATATGGATATTCCGTCCGTCGTCTGCGCTCGAGGTCTTCCACTGCGTGGCGCAGGGCTTCGGCGTGGGCCGCTCCCCGGAGGGCTCGAATCTCGTTCTCGAGCAAAGCCTTGGTACGCGGGTCACTGACGACGACGTACATTTCCTCCAGATGGCGCGCGGCTTGCTCGGTGTGCCCGAGGCGCCGGAGTTCGGTGGCGTTCGTCAGCGCGAGCCAGTCCGGACCGGCGCCGAGGCGGGCGGCGACCTGTAGGTGCTCGACCCCGCGCAGCCTCAACCGCTCCTTCTCCTCGGCGTCGTCTACCCGGGGAATGAGTTCATAGGTGATGCTGGCCCCGAGGTCCCACGCCATCTCTCCATCGTCCGGGAAGCGCCGGGCGCCGCGGTCGAGGAAGTCGACCGCGCGGTAGAGGTCCTCGACCGAGGTCTCACCGGCCCGGTACATGCCGGCGCTCCCCGCCCAGTGGTAGACCTGACGAAAATCCGGGTCGAGGGTGAGGATGGCTGCCGCGTAATCGAAAATGTGCTCGACGCCGCCGCGCTGCACGAGCTCTTCGCCGAAGTAGACCAGGGCGCGCATCCACAGGATGTCGGCGAGGGCCTCGTCGTGTCCGAGAGAGAATACGGGCAGCCACTCCGGGGGCGGCACGTAATACACGTCTTCGTAGGACTCGGTCGCGGCTGCGTGGGTGGACGCCTGGAGGCGCAGCTCCCGGGCGAGAACCCCGGCGGCCAGGACCGCAACGACGGTCAGCAAAGGGACGAAGCGACTCATCTTGGTGCACCTTGGCGGGAGTCTACTCGAAGAGCGCGCTACTCGCCGTCGTTGACAATGTAGAAGCCCGGCGCACGGTACATCTCGTTGACGGGGTTCGTGCCGGCCGAGATCTCGTAGCGGCTCCTAGTCCCATCGCCGTCGATGTCGCCCTCCGCATAGAAGGTGTACAGCGCCGTGTTCGCCGATTGGTCGCAAGCTTCGCCGATGCTGGTAATGCCGTAGGCAAAGAGAACGAAGTCCCCGATGCTGTATGCGACCGCGGAGAAATTGGGATCGGCAGTGAAGTCGACCCTTTGCTTCTGGGGCCCGGGGACCGCCGGGAGGGTGCCCGCCGTCGAGCCCACGGTGCAATGGTCGGCGACTGTCGGGGCGATGCCTTGCTCAGTCCGGACGGCGCTGTAGTAGACGGCGGCGCCGGTAAAGATCTGCTTGAGGTTCGAGGTCGCCTCGGACGCCTTTGCGCGCCCGATGTAGGCGGTGAAGGCTGGCAGGGCGATGGCGGCAAGCAGGCCGACGATGGCCACGACGATCATCAGCTCGATGAGCGTGAATCCCGTCTGTCTCGCACCGTTCCGCTCCATCAGGGCTCCTCGTGCACGGCCTTCACTCGTCCACCACAAAGAAAAACTCCCCGTGCGGTCGAGACCACACAGGGAGGTTTTCACACCAACGAGTGTCGCCTACTCGAGCTCGTTCTGGACGTAGAAACCAGGAGCGCGAAAGAGTTCACCATTGTCATTCACACCGACAGCAAGCTCGAACAAGGCGGAGTTGGCGCCGTCACCGTCGAGGTCGCCCCAGGCCTGGAATCGGTAGACCTCGGAGACGGCGCCGGCCGCCGGCGAGGCGAAGCCACAGGTGTCACTGGACTCGGTGATCTCGTAGGCATAGTAGTGATAATCTGCGATGGAGAACCCGAGGTCGCGGAAGGATGCGACGGTCGAGAAGTCCGTCGTGACCTTGACACCGGCGGGAATCGCCGCGGGCGTCTGAGCGCCCACCGCTACCGTGCAATGGCCGGCGGTGTTCGCGGTGATGCCCTGGGCGGTACGTTCCTGGGTGAAGTAGCCGCTGGCGCCCACGAAGAGCCCCTTCAGGTTGCTCGTCGCTTCTGACGTCTTGGACCGACGCACGTAACCGATGAACGCAGGCAGCGCGATGGCCGCCAAAATGCCGATAATGGCTACGACGATCATCAGCTCGATGAGCGTGAAACCAGCTTTCTTCCTCATGAGCTTCTGCATGCCTTGAGTTCTCCTTGGTGGGTCCGGGGCGAGGACGTCTCGCCTGGGTTGGGGGTTTAGCAATCTCTGTGCCTCCCCATGCGCGGCCGAGTATCCATCTGTTTATCTGGGCTGGGCCACTTTCCTACGCCCCGATTCGTCACCTTCGGCGGGCACTGGTGACGAAATTTGTCAGCTCGGGGAGGTGTTCGGTGGGCCAGCCCACCGAATGCTCACTCCCATCCCTTGGCTGCGGAGAGGTAGATGCCCGTGCTCTCGGAATAGGACTCGACGGTGAGATTCGTGCCGTTTCCGTCGAGGTCGCCCCGGGCTTGGGATACGAACCAGAAATCGGCGCCGGTGTAGCCCAAAGCGCCACCGCCGGCCAACGCAGGGACGGTGCCGGGATAGCCTGCAACGGTCGCGTACTGGAAGCGCACGTTCCCGTCAGGGCTCGCTCCGAGGGTGCTCCAGGCGGCCGAAGCCGGCCACGCGACGGCGATGCCGTCGGAGGGTACGGAGGTGGGGCTGTAGGCCGTGATGGAGGTCGTGCCGCTCACCGCGCAGTACTGGCCAAACTCCGCCCGATAGGACTCTTGGCGTTGTTTGATCTCGCCGAGGAAGGTCGTCGCTTCGATGACCTTGGATTTGTAGATGTAGGTTTGGAACGATGGGATCGCCACGGCAGACAAAACGCCGATGATCGCTACGACGATCATTAGCTCGATCAAGGTGAAGCCGGCGGATGCGGGACGCGGTCGGGTCATTTTTGCCTCTGCCGGGGGCTCTGCAACGCCCAGGCCAAGTCTACTCTACCACACGGCCGATGCGGTTGGCGTACAACGCACGCCTGCCTCGAGGTCTCGGCCGAGGGCCGCGAGCCATGGATCCCCGGCGAGGGCGGGCTCGTCCTCGGCCGCGCCCAGGAGGTCCCGGGCGGGGCCCTCGTCCCCCAAACGCAGCGCCATCTCGACCGTGGCTATAGACGCCTCTCGGTTTTCACCGTCGAGCAGCGAGTCCTCTATGGCCGCGCGCGCTGTGTCGGGGTGGCACGCGGCGACGGCGGCGAGGGCCCGATACGAGTGCACCAGGGGGACGAGGGGGTACTGCCGTGCGGCGCGATCGAGGTTTCGGCTCGCCTCCTCGGCGAGAGCCCGGGAGGCCTCGGTGTCCGGCGCGCGGAAGCCCGCCCCGCCGCCGCGCCGAAGCGCGCGGAGGGCGAGGACCCCCTCGTACCAGGCGCGGATTGCTGCCGTCTCTGGGCTCTGTCCGAGGCGCGCGATCTCAGCGTGCATCGCAGCCACCGGCGCGTTGTCCGCGAGCAGGGGGTCGGCGTCCAGGCGCGGGGGTAGGACGCGAAACGCGCGCCGTTGGAAGAGCGCCTCACGCCCCGGCGTAAACGCAGCAAAGAGGACGTGATGGTTTTCGATGGAGATCGGATAGTAGCCTTCGGTACCCGCGAGCGTGGCTATCGCTGCCTGGGTACCCGACGAAGAAAAATCGAGGACCACGGCGTCGATGCGGTGCCGTTCGAGAAGGCGTGCGAGGAGTGGCGGGTTGAAGAATGCGTCCCGCACCTCCGTGATGTGGGGCGCTCCGTAAAACGGGACACGGCCATCCACGAGAAGCCGCGCCGAGGGAGCGGCGAACATGAGGTACCAGGACGTATGGATCGGTGCCAAGAGCCGTGAGCCCGGTAGGTCTTCTTCGAGGGTCCGGGCCGCGGCCACGGGCAGGCCCGATTGATCGATGCCGATGCCGACGCCCCGGGGAGGCGGCATGAGGCTGGTGAGCCAGAGCGTCAGGGCGGCGCTGAGGGTCAGGGCGGCAAAGACGAACGCCTTCGGAGCCTCCCGGACCCGGGACGGGGCAATGCGCGCCAGCCCCGTCGCGATCAGCGGCGACGAGAGCAGCAGGAAGGTCGCGACGAAGCGAATCGAGTGAAAGCCGAGGGCGGCCAGAAAGACCGTCGCCACGAGGGCACCCTGGTCCGCCCGGTCGCCTCGGTAGAGGGCTATTGCGCTTGCGGCCAGGAGCAGCGTCTGGGTCACCAGCGCGACGAGGAAGAAGACGGGGTCGTTCGACGACCAGGGCAACCACTCTCGGACGAGACCCCGATACGCCGGGTCCGCGACGTGGTTGACCGCATCGATGACGATTGCGGGCCCGAACGGCGAAATGCACGAGGCCACCCCGAAGCCGACGAGGACGAGGATGAGATCTCGCCGCGCAGCGCGGTTGCGCAGCGCCGGCAGCAGATGCGCGCCGGCGAGGGCGACGCCCAGGAGATGGGAGCCGTGGAGGTTGACCCAGAGCACGTGACACCCGACGAGTCCGGCCATGCACCCGAGGCGCGACTTTCGCGGAAGGTGGCCCGTCGCGAGCCGGCTCAACCCCAGCAGGTAGACGGCGGAGAAGAAATAGCCGAAGAGCTCCGGTCGCATCGTCAGTCGGAAGCGCGCGGCGGGGATAGCCCAGAGGATCAAGGCGGCGGTGGTGAGGACGGCCAGGTTTCGAGCGCCCGGGGGGTCTGCGGCGCGTCGAAGCAGCAGCGCCGCCACGCCCGCGAGCAGAACGCCCTTCAGCGCCAGGAGGCCGGGGGCTCCGAGGGCGCTGAATACGAGCCAGAAGAGCATGTCGCTGCCCCACTCGTAGTTGCGCCAGGGTTGCGGCGTGTCCTGCCAGAAGGAGAACGTGTCGACTGAGGGCACGTACCCCAGTTCTGCTATCTGGCGACCCTGGGCCAGGTGCCCGAAGGTGTCGATGTTGTGGATGTCGAAGGTGCCGGCGAGCACGAGTCCGAGCGTCGCGGTGATGGCGGCGCCCAGAACGGGTCGCGAAAGCATTTCCTCTGGTCGAGTCATGGGAGAGCGAGCGGCAGGCCGGTCACGGGAGCCCGTCGAGGAAGGGGCCTACCTGGATGGCGAGGTCGGCATAGCGAGGTTCTTCGAGGAGAGTGACGACGTGGTCGCGGTAACGAGCCCGGGCCGGGTGGCGGGTGAGCAATGCCGTGAGGATTCGTCCGCACTCGTCGTCGGCGGGGTCCTTGCGCAGGCACTCGAGGATGTTCTCTGACGCGAGGTCAGGGCGGTCCGCGTTGTAGAGATTGACCAGCATGACGTGAAAATACCCGGGCTGGTCGTAGAGGGCGATGCCTTCGGCCGCGACTCGCTGCATGCCTTGGCGGTCGCCCAAGTGCGTGAAAGCGTCGCCGAGGTGCGTGAGATAGCGAGGCTCTTCCGGGGACAGCTGGTGGGCGATGGAAAGCGGGCCGACCGCATCCGCGTAGCGCTCGTCGTTCACGTAGGCCATGCCGAGCCACCCGTGGGCGGGGCCGAGTTCGGGGTCCGCCTCGATCGCGGCGGTGTAGAGCGTCTCGGTGGTGCGATAGTCCGTCACCCACTGGGACAGGACGAGGGCGAGGGCCCCTGCATAGACGGCACCCAAGACCAGCAGCGGACGACGAATGTTCGGGTACCGTCGGAGCACGAAGGCCCCGACATCGGCGAGGCCGACGGCGGCTCCCACGCTCGGTAGGTAGAGAAAGCGACCGAATCCGGGCCAGAGCATCGTGGTGACGACCGCGACCGGAGCGAGCGTCGAAACGAACCACAGCATGCCCCAAGAGGTGATGGGGAGAGTCTTGCGAACGCGCCACAGCCCATAGGCCATCGCGACGGTCAGGAGCGTGAGGCCCGCGAAGTGCACTCCCTCGAGTTGGCCG
>JAFDCW010000330.1 GCA_019312705.1 Deltaproteobacteria bacterium | reverse complement strand
GCGGTAGAAGTGGGCCTTCTGGCTGTTCTTGTTGACCTCGATCGACCGTTTGAGCAGCTCGAGGATGGCGTCGTAAGGGGCCTTGCCGTGCTGCAGCTGAAAGCGACACCAAGCTTCGATGGCGAGGGACTCTCCGTTGTCCGGGCTCAGCTCCTGGGCCTCTTCTGCCAGGGTGAGGGCGCCCCCCCAGTCGCTCTGCTTCAGTAAGACCTCGGCCCGCTGGACCGCCATCGCGGACTCGATGATCGCGCTGACCTGTCTCTCGGATTCGGGAGTACCTCCGCCCTCGGCGACGTTGCGCTGGTAGACGGCCCGATCTTCTTCGTCGCTCAGGGTGTCTTTGGCTCTGGTGAGGTGGTGGAAGATCATGTCCGCGAACGGCTTGAGGGCGGCGAGCTCCTTGGGGAGCCGGTCCGGGTGCCACTTCTTGACCTTGGCGAAGTAGGCGTCCGTGACGGCGGACCCCTTGATCGTGCTTTTCACTCCGAGCATGTCGAAGTAGTTCATCGTGTCGAGGTTGTCGGCGAAATCGCCAATCTCCTTCCAACGTGCGCTGAGCTCGGGGGAGAGGCCCTTTGGCGGCGGAGGCGTTTTGTCCGGCGCTGAGGGCCTCTGCGAGGCCCGGGGTGGCTCGGAGACGTTGGGCCTCGCCGAAGCCCGACCGCCTCGGGGCACGGACCCGGAGCCCCCACCCGGAGCGGGGATCGAACTGAAGGGTGGCGTTTCTGATGGGCGCTTCGAGCCGGGCGGCACCGACACCGCGCCGAACTTGTTTGTTCCGTCGACCCCCCCGTCGTCGTCCTTCTTGAAGGACTCGACGCACCGGGTGATGGTCAGGAGGTAGATCAAGCGGCGCGCCCTGCGCTCGTCGCCCGAGATCTCCACCAGTTGGGCTGCGGTGGTCGCATCGGCGCGAATCAGGTCGACGAAGTTCTTTTCCCGGGCATTCAGACCGAGGGCCTCGATGTCGGCGTCCTTGCGAATGCGCACGAACATCTGCCCGAGGCGGCGCAGCACCGCGTCGATCGCGTCCTCACGGGCGGCGCCCCGGAGCGAGGCCGCAATGAGAGCGCTGGGTTCGATCTCCGAGGTGAGCACCGAGGCGCCGGTCCCGACGAGGTCCCGGTCGTAAAACGCATAAGGCGCGTGCACGCGATTGAAGAGGGGCAACATCGAGCGCGCGAAGGTCGAGCCGGCTTGTACGAAGCGACCGGCGACGGCCTTGCCGTTTTCGAAGCGCAGGCGGTCCTGCCCCTTCTTGTCGGGGTGCGTGCCCTGCTCGGCCCAGATCACCAGCGTACCGTTCAACTCTCGCTGCTGAACGTAGAGGAGGAGATGGGCCAAGGGCCGTGAGGCCAAACTGCCCTCGGCGATGGGCTCTGGAAGCTCTGCGCCCGGCATGGACCAGAAAGAATCGCACACGTGCGATCGGCGTCAAACGTGAAGTTTGGGCCCAGTGCGCCATGGGGCGAATCAGGCCCCGGTTGGCCTCGACGGAAAACCGGAGTACGAAGGACCTCGTGGCCCGGTCTGGCATCGGCGTGATCGTCAATCCGCTCTCTCGGAAACACCGCGAGGCGCCGGCTCTCGGAGGCCGCCTCCGCGAGGTGCTCAACGGGGCGGGGGTGGTTGCCGAAGCCGGTACCCCCGAGTCCCTCGAGGCCGCGGCCCGGGATTTCCAGCGGGAGGGCATCGACGTCCTAGCCGTCAGCGGCGGGGATGGGACCGCGAGCTTCGTGCTGACGGCGTTCGAGAGGGCCTACCGGGACGAGCCCTTGCCCAAGGTTGCTCTCCTCCGTGGCGGCACCATGAACACCGTGGCCAATGGCCTCGGCGTGCCCCGCGGCACACCGGAGAAGCTGCTCTCGCGTCTGGTTCAGCGTCACAGCCGTGGTGAGGGCCTCGACTCATCCGCGCGGGTTACCCTCCGGGTCCAGGCACCGTCGCCGAACGGGTCTCCTGGTGAATCACGGCTCGGGTTCCTCTTTGGCATCGGCCTCGGCTACGGGTTTCTCGAGGAGTACTACCGCCGCGGCGACCCCCACCCGACGCCGGCGGACGCGGCCAAGACCCTCGCCCGCCTGTCGGCGAGCATCGTGACCCGAGGTCAGACGGCGAAGCGCGTGGCGGCGAAGGTCCCGGTCTCAATCGTCGCCGACGGTCGGCCCTGGACTACCCGTGAGTACATGACCGTCCTCGCCGGTACGGTGCCGGAGGTAGGCCTGGGCTTCCGGCCCTTCTTCCGCATGGAAGACGGCGTCGACGCCTTTCACCTCGTTGGGGTTCACGGGCCGGCACCCAAGGTCGTGGCTCGGCTGCCGAATGTGCGCGCCGGCAAACCCCTCGGTGAGGACTGCGCCGAAGAGGCGCTCCTCGAGCGGGCCACCTTGTCGTGCCCGAAGGGCGGCGTCGTTCGGTACTTCCTCGACGGCGACCTCTTCCAGACCGACGGTGACCTTCAGGTCGAGGTGGGCCCCCGGATCCGCTTCGTCGCCGGCTAGGAACCCGCGGGCGTCAGCCGTCTTCGGCGATCCGCTCGATCCCATCGACCCGCACCACGACCCGGCGGGCCTTGTAGAGGCCTCCGAGGGCACGCTTGAATGCTTTCTTGCTCAGCGCCAGTTTGGCCCGGATCTCGGCGGGGGAGCTCTTGTCGTGCAGTGGCAAAAAGCCGCCTGCGTCCTCGAGGGCGTCGAGGATGACCTGCTGGGCGTCGTGGCGGGCGGAGCGGCCGGTGCGCTGCAGACGGATGTCGAGCTTGTTGTCGGGGCGTACTCGCTGGACGTAGCCGGTCAGGCGATCGCCCACGAGCAATTGCCGGAACGCCTCGTCGAAATAGACGAGGCCCGGGTGCCGCCCGTCGACGACCACCTGGGCGCCGATGTCGCTGTGGCCGTAGACGAGCAGCTTCACTTCGGTGCCCTCGTCTACCCCGTGCACCTCGTAGTCCAGGTAGGCGCCCAGCTGGCTGGAGGCTTTGACCCGGTGAGTGCGCTCATCGAGGGAGACCGCGAAGACATGGCGGTCGCCAACCTGGAGCGCCCGGTGCTGCTCGTTCGAGGGCGCGAAGAGATCCTTGTCGAGGCCCCAGTCGAGGAAGGCGCCGTGGGGGCTCTGGTCGATGACTTCGAGAAACGCGAAATCGCCGACCACTGCCTTGGGTTCGAGGGTGGTCGCGATGGGGCGGTCCTCGGAGTCGGTGTATGCGAAGACTCGCAAACGGTCGCCGATGTGCGTGCCCTCGGGAACGTAGCGGCCGGGCAAGAGAAGCTGCTCCGACTTTGGCCCCCGCTGCTGGGCGCTGAGGTAGACCCCCGCCGCCTCCTCGCGAACGACCTCGAGGGTATTGTATCGCCCGATTTGGATGTGCTCTGCCGTGGGCCCGAGTTGTGCCGGGGTCACGGGGTCTCCGGCGCGCTCGCGGTGTTTTGCGGGCCGGCGGCGCTACGCTCGATGAAGTCGGCGCTATTGTCGTCGCTGTCATGGCCGTTGCCACGGGCCTGGTCGGCGCCGGTCTCCATGGAGGCCGCGGTCGACGTCGAGACCGCCTTGCGTTCGTAGGTATTGGTGGCCGGCGTGGTGAGCTCCGGCATCGGAGCCGTTTCGGCGTTCATCGCCGTGCCCCAGCCGAGGCGGTCTAGCTCGCCGGTGCCGGTCCACAGCCGCACGTGCCCGCCAAGCCGGTTCATGCCCGAACTCCAGCCGCCGCCGGGGTCCGGGGTGACCGTCCGCGTGTAGCCGCCGCTGCCGACCAAGTAGAAACCGCGAGCGGGGATCATCGCCCCGGCGGGCAGGACCGCGCGGTTGCCCCAGGTCGTGCCGGCGGACGATTGGTACTCGACCTCGACGGCGCTGGCGTCGATGGCGGTGTCCGTCGTGTTGTAGATCTCGATGAACTCGTCGGTGCCGCCGGCCGGACCGTCGGTCGCCAACTCCGAGATGACCAGGGTCCCGGGGCACGGCAGCCCTTCGTCGATCTCCCCGTCGCAGTCCTCGTCGCCGCCGCCGCAGACCTCGGGGCCGGTGCTCATGCATGCATCGGTGCCGGTATCCATGGGCGTGCCGGAGTCCATGGGCGTGCCGGAGTCCATGGGCGTGCCGGAGTCCATAGGCGTGCCGGAGTCCATGGGCGTGCCGGAGTCCATGGGCGCGCCCGAGTCCGTCGGCGTGCCCGAGTCCGTCGGCGTGCCCGAGTCCGTCGGCGTGCCCGAGTCCACGCCCGCATCCGGGGGGACCACCACGTCGGTGCACATGCCGGCGACGCAGTCGATGCCCGGATCGCATTCGACGCCGAGGCACGCGCGGGTGAGTTGCAGCACGACCCGGTGGGTCTCTCCCGCAGAGAAGCGGGTTCGGGCCGTGCGTCGGACGGCGAAGTCTCCAGCCGTCATACCCGTCACGCTCACCAGAACCTCCGATGACGTGTCCGCGGGCCCCGGGAGGATTGCCAATGAGTGAGGCCAGGGGCCTTCGATGGGGATCGTCTCGGATACCCGCCAGCCATCGGGAGTGCTCGCCTCGAAGACGAGGGTGTCGACATCGGTCGGTACCGCGAGATCGGGCGACGCCACCTCCACCACGAGAGAGGTCTTGTCGGTGCAAGCGGCGGCTAGCAGCAGCAGCGCGATCAGGAGCCCGACGTAAGTCCGCATCGCTCGCAGCCTGACGCCGATCTCACCTCGTCGCAATGCCTAGTCGGACGGGTTGTCGGAGGCGTTGTCGGACAAGTCGAAGAAGACCCGCGTCTCGTCGTCCTCACCGACTCGGACCGTGCGTTGGTGGTTGGTTCCGTCTCGGTCTTCGAGGCGTAGGCGGACCGTCCCCGCAGGCACGGTGGCCCGGAGCGGTGTCGTCCCGAGCAGGCGCCCCCCGGCGTATACCTTCGACCAGGGGCGGGTATTGATCGCCAGGGTCCCCCGCCCGGCAGGCACGGCCGGATCGGCTGTGGCCATGCCCATCTCGGCGCCCCCCGGGTCTCCCCTGCGCTGGCCCGCGCTAGCCGGGCCCCGCCGGGCCAGACGTCGGTCGAGGGTCGTCTCGAGGTCCGAGAGGATCACCACCTCTCCCTGATAGCTTCGGCGGCCCGCGAGCTCGAGGACGACGGCATGGGGCCCCTCGGCGAGTTCGGCAATATCGAGAGGAGTCACCCCCGCCATGGCCTCTCCGTCGATGGTGACGGACGCCCCCTCCGGTCGAGTCGTGACCCTGAGTGACCCCGGAGCCACCTCGGTTCCGATCCCCGCTGCCGGCGGGGTTCGAGGGTCCGCTGGTGCACTTGGTGTCGGCGTGTTCGAAGTGTCCGGCGTCGGCACCGGGACGAGAACCCGCTCTGGTAAGGGGTCGGGTTGGGTGAATACCCATACGCCGCCGGCGGCCAGGGCGAGGGAGAGCAGCACTACCAGGGCACCGAGGAAGGCGATGGGGAAGACGCTCCGGTCCAGCGGAGGGGCCGCGGTCATCACCTCGTCGTCGTCCAGCATGCCTCCGCCGAAGGGCACCGCCTCGACGCTGGGGCCGGTCTTGATGTCGTCGGCGAAGAGCAGCCCCATGAGCTGGGAGGTCGTCGACGAGTTGACCACCTGTCGGGTCTCGGTGAGCCAACCTTCGAGGGCGCGCTGGAGAGAGCCAGCGGTCGGAAAGCGGTCGTCTGGATTCTTTGCGAGGGCGGTTCTGACGATCTGGTCGAGGCCCTCTGGGACGTCGGGGTTTTTTGCCCGCGCCGAGGGCACGGGTTGTTCGATGATGGCCTGGAAGGTCTCGTACTCGGTGCTGCGTTTGTAGAGGTTGCGGGCCGTGAGGGCTTCGTAGAGGCAGATAC